>NZ_JBHLWE010000038.1:0-285481 GCF_042432925.1 Paracoccus niistensis
CATGGCAACCCGATACGACAGATGCCCGAAGGTCTTCCTGTCGGCCGTCGACGCATGCGTCGACCCCTCGCAGCCACCGTCATGTTCTGGCCATGAAGACAATGGGTCCTGAGCCTAGGCCTCCATGGCTATGCCCAGGTGTCCGGTCGAAACAGGGGCCAGTTCAATAAGATCGTGACCAAGGGACCGGAGACCACACATGACGAGGCGGAAGTTCAGCCGCGAGTTCATGATCGAGGCGTGAAGCTGGCGATGGATCGGGGCGTCTCGCTGGCACAGGCAAGCCGGGCGCCCGCCGGTTAGTTTTCGTCAGAAGGCAAAGCGCATCCCGACGAGCAGGTCGAAGGTCTCGAACTTGCCGTCGAAGCTCTCGTTGGCTGGGCCTTCGAACCTGTCCGACTCCGTCTGGAACCAGCGTCCCTCGGCAAAGATGCTCATATTCGGGTTCAATTGGTAACCGACGCCGCCGATCAACTGGTAGGCAAGCAACCTGTCGGCATCGAAATCCTGGCCGCCGGCGCTCTTCTCCACATTGGCTGCGCCGATGCCTGCGCCGAGATAGGGCTGGACCGCCCCGGTCGGGCCCATACCGTCGAACATGTAAAGCACATTGACCATGAGCGCCTTGGCCGAGGTGTCGCCGTCGGTCTGATCGCCTTCAGCCCGGTCCCTGACGGTGAAGTCGGCCTTGCGGTAGGCGTATTCCAACTCCACGGAGAGGTTCGGCGTGACGGCCGCCCCGACCGCGATGCCCAGGGTATAGCCGGTGTCATGGTCGAAGCTCGGCAGGGCGATCTGCTCCCCGTCCTCGATGAGCGTCGTGTCCAGGTCCGACGGCCAGGTCGCGCCACCAAAACCCTTGAGGTAGACGTCTTCCATCGGAAGCGTCTGAGCGGACGCCGAGCCCGCGCCCCCCGTCAGCGTGGCGATCGCCACTGCCGCGGCCAAAGATGCCTGCTTCATGGACCTCTCCCTTCCCCTGATCCCCGCCCAAGCCGGATTTTACACCACGGCAATCAGCGTGTAATCGATTCTCCGAGGCACGACGGACCGAAGCAAAGCGGGACTTCGGTCGGGGCGCCCCCTGGTTGCCGTCACACCGGCCCACATCCTTCCGAATGACCTTCCACGGATCATCGAATACAAGGGTAGCCCTTCAAGGCGTGACCAGCGGTTTCGCAAGGCGCTCTCAGGGTTGGCGACGATCCGTCCTGCCTTTCTTCTTTTTCATGAAGCCCATGACCCCAATCGCTCCCGGTTCGAAGCTTGCTGCGGTTGTGGTTTGAATGAGGCGGGACAGGGCCATGAAGACGAGCGCGCAAAGCAGCCAGGCCAGCACGACATCGGACAGGTAGTGGCCTCCGAAGGCGATCCTGTTGATCGAGACGGCAAAGGCGTAGATCGACGCCAGCACCGTGACGGTCGTCCGGATCCGGCGGGGCGCCATCAAGGCCGCCGCCACCAGCCAGGCGGCGGTAGAGGCTTCGCCGCTGACGAAAGAACAGTTGCTGTCGCACCAGTCGCTGATGACCCAGACTTTCTGGAACGGCGCCTCGCCGCCGAAGAGGACCGTCGCCCTCGGTCGCGGCCGGCCCCAGTGCTCCTTGAGAAACCCGTTCACCAGAAGGCCGGGGCCAAACACGAGACAGGACAACAGCCAGAGCCACCGGCCCGCCCCGTGTTCCGCCATGCGACCTGCCGAAGCGTGACGCGCTAGCTGGAAAAGTGCCAGCAGCACAACGCCGCGCATGATCCAGGTCGCACTGGACCTCAGCGCGCGGAGCGGGGGGCTGTTCGCCAGCACGAACCCCTCGACGTCATCATAAAACCACCGGCAGACCGACAGATCGACGCCGGGGAAGACATGAAAGAACCCGCTGCTCGCCACCAAGGCTAGGGCCAAGACCGTGAGCGGGGCCTTCGGAACGGCGATCGCGGACCGGGATCGGGCGAGCAGATCTGGCAGGATGGGAACAGGTGTCATGCCCCGACGCGTAGATCGCGTGGCTTGCACGAAGCTTGCAGGGCGCGACAAATCGGCCTGTCGCAGACGCGGGCCAGTGACGCGCGATCGGCCGCCTGCAATCCGCATTGACCTGCCAGGGCCGGCCCGTGAAGAAAGCGGGATGCGTGTCCTTCTGGTGGAAGACGATCGCCCACTCGCCCAGGCCCTGGCCTCCCGCCTTGCAGAGGCGGGGCATGCAGTGGACGTCTTTTCATCGATTGCGGACGCCGAGGCGGCATGGACCCTGGCCGTCTATGATCTGGCGATCATCGACGTGATGCTGGAGGACGGGGACGGCCGGGCGCTGGTCAGGACGGTCCGGGCCGCAGGGCTGGCGACGCCCACGATCATGCTGACCGCGCGCGACGAGATCGGGGACCGCGTGGCGGGCCTTGACGCGGGGGCCGACGACTATCTGGTCAAGCCCTTCGCGACAGACGAGCTTCTGGCGCGGTTGCGGGCCTTGGGACGGCGCACCGGCGACCCGGCCGCGCCCGAGTTCCGGATCGGCAACCTGATCTACACGCCCCGAAGCGCGACCCTCATCGTCGGGGACCGGCCGGTGCAGCTGACAGCCCGCGAACACGCCGTCCTCGAACGGCTGCTGCGCGCCGGGGACCGGATCACGCCGAAGCGCCGGCTGGGCGAGTATCTCTTCGCCTTCGATCGCGAATGGTCCGACAACGCGGTCGAGACGTTGATCCACCGGTTGCGCAAGAAGCTTTCCGGTGCGGGCGCGAGCGTCGAGCTGAAAGCGCTGCGCGGCCTTGGCTACCTGCTGGTCGAGGTCCCGAAGTGAGCCAAACCTATCGCCTTGATGTCCGGCTGGCCGTCATCGTCACCGCAGTGTCGGCCTTGACCGTGTTCACCGCCGGGATGGTCCTGATGCTGGAGTTCAGGGGCGAGCAGTTCGCGATCGAGGAGCGCGGCTTGTCCTCGCAGGTCGAGGACTGGGTCGCCTTGGTCCAGCGCAGGGCCGACGGCTCCATAGCCTTCGAGCGACCTGCGGAAACGACGCAGGATCTGGACCCGCCCTACACTGGCCTTCTGACGGGCACCCGACCGATCTACGGATACGCGGTCGTCGATGCGGAGGGTCGCGTTCTGGACCGCTCGGCGGCCATGGCCCCGGCTGGCCGGCCCGGTCCCAAAACCTCGACGCCCGTGTTGTCGAGCGGACCCGCATTGGACGGTTCCGGCCCTCTGCTCATTGGAGAACTTTACGCACCGGAGGCCGGCGTCTGGCTGCGCGTGGCACGCGCGCGCTCGGACGTGGACGCCCTGGCCAACACCTTCTTCGCCCAGTTCCTGGGGGAGATGGGCTGGGCCGCCTTGTTGCTGCTGGCAGTGACGATCGTTGCGGCCGTGGCGACCGTCCGCGTCAGCCTCGGAGGTCTGCGGCGCGCTGCCGCCCAGGCGGAACGGATCACGTTCGAGAACCTCCGCCATGAGCGCCTTGGCGACGACGGCGCGCCGGCCGAGGTTCAGCCCTTCATCGCGGCCGTCAACAAGGCCCTTGACAGCATTCAGGCAGGGGCTGCCGCCCAACGCGACTTTTCCATCCACGCCGCCCATGAATTGCGGACGCCCCTGGCCGATCTCCGCCTGCGGCTGGAGGGGATGCCGCCGGGTGCGGACCGGAACGCGGCGATACGCGACGTCGATGCGATGGCGCGGCTGTTCGAGCAGCTCCTGCACATCGCCCGTCTCGACGGCGGCGCCGTCTTGCACCTCGCGCCCCTCGACCTGTCCGAGGCGGTCGCGCAGGTGCTGGAGGAGGCCGCGCCGCGTCTCGTGTCGGAGGGGTGGCTGGTCGAGGCGGACGGTCTGGACAGGCCGGTCCCGGTCATCGGCAATCCGACCTTGATCGCGCTTGTGCTGCGCAACCTGCTGGAGAATGTCCGCAAGCACACCCCGGCCGGAACGCAGGTGATGGTCCGCGCCGGCGAGGACGGCACCGTCACCTTCGAGGACACGGGCCCCGGACTGCCGCTCCGCGTCCGCGAGCGCGACTTCGCCCGCTTCGCGCGCGGCTCGGACGACGGGCGAGCCGGCAGCGGTCTTGGCCTTTCGATCTGCGAGACGGCGATGCGTCGCATGGGCGGGACGTTCCGGCTGGACCGTTCCGAAGACGGATGTCGGTTCTTGATGACCTTCTCGAAGGCACTCCCAGATGAAGACGCCCCATAGAAGGATCCCATAGGACGGATCGAAAGGTTCCGAACGGTTTCGGCGCTGTCAAAGGGCAGCACCCGACCGGCGAGATCCTCCAGGTCCATGACGTCGATCTCTGCCATCAGGCGATCGCGGCGCCTGCCCGCCGGCAGGAGAGCCGCGCCGCGCCGCAACTCGGCCTCTCCCACAGCGCTGAAATGCAGATCAGACGCGTTCCGTTGAGCGCCTAACATAACCGGCTTTCGTGCGCTGAGGGGCCATGAGCAAGGCCCTTGTATCCGATGATCTGTGAGCGGTGATTGCCCCGTTGCTGCCGAAGCAGCGGCCCCAGCCGAAGGACGGCCGCCCCCGATGCGACGATCGCCGGGCCCTGGCTGGCATCATCTTCGTCCTGCGGTCCGGCATTTCTTGGGAGATGCTGCCGCGCGAGTTCGGCTGCTCCGGCATGACCTGCTGGCGGCGGCTGCGGGACGGGCAGGTGGCCAGTGTCTGGGCCGGGCTTCATCGCGTGCTGCTGGAGCGCCTAGCGGGTAAGGGGCAGTTGGACCGCAGCCGGGCCTCCCGCGGCAGTGCCGCCGTGCCTGCGAAAAAAGGGGGCGGGTGCCGAGTCCAGCCCCTAGCTGCCATTCGTGCCGGCCTTCATGCTGCAGCGCAGCTTTCCCAAGCCAGCCATTTGCACCTGGTGCATCGATCTTTGTGCACGATGAGCGCACGACCAGAGCAGTAATGCAGGCTACTAAGAACGCCCCGATGCCTCCTCACTTGGCTCGCACTGAACATCCCTTGCTCCGATCAGGACTGCGCCACCTGTCCAGCACCAGCGGGCATCGGAACGGGCTGGCCGACGATCTCCGTGTCATGCTCCGCCAGAACACGTGCCACGTCCCGCTGATCGGCAAGCGCCAGCAACCGGGAGATCAGCCGGTCCAGCCTTGGTGTCAGGACGATGAGATAACGGCTTGGCACCGGGCAGGAATAGGTATGCGCCACTCCCGCGGGCACGAACACGGATGTGCCCGCGGGCGCGTCGAAGGTCCGGTCGGCCAGCCGGAAGCGGAGAAGGCCTTCCAGCACATGCCATGCTTCATCGTCGGATCGATGGATGTGGAGGTAGGAAGGTCCCGGCATGGTCCATTCGTGAAGGACAAGGGTCTGCCCTGACGCCGCGATCGGAGCGTCTTCCGGTCCCGCGATGACCGGCGCCGGGGCGTGCGGATATGTGGTCGCCATGTGATGCCTCCCCCAGGCAAGGCGGATGGTCGAGACGGCGGGTTGCCGCCTCCGGCCCGCAACAGGATCACGCCGGGGAGGAGATGAAGCCAGCGACGATATCTCAGCGTATCGCTGAAGCGCATTCAGGAGCGGGCGTGCCAACCGGCGCGGGGCGGCGATTCAATCACGCGGAGCGGATGCGCTTGCGTCCGCATCGGCGGCTGCCCGGAAGCTCGTGAAGACGGCGTCGTAAAGCCAGGCGGTGCCGGCATCCATGAGGGCGGATCTCGGCACGACCAGGCAGATGTCCCAGGGTTCCACCGGCAGCGGCAGCTCTGCGGTCACCAGGGCAAAGCGCGCGCATTGGATAGCCGCAAGGTGCCGCGGCATCGCGCCGATCAGGTCGGTTTCGGCGAGAACGGCCAGACCGATCATGAAGTTCGGCACCGTCACGGCAATCTCGCGCCGGCGTCCGAGCCTTTCCAGCATGTCGTCGGCAAAGCCGAAGAAATCAGCCGTTTCCGAAACCAGCAGATGCCGCAGCCTGCAGTAATGATCGAGGCTCGGCTCGGCGGCGAAGGGATGGCCTTCGCGGAACACCGCGACGAAATCCTCGCGGTAGAGCACGCGGGCCGCAAAACGCGCCGGAACCTCCTTCAGCGGCAGGATGGCGAGATCGATCTCGCGCGTTTCCAGCGGCTGCAACAGGTCGTCCCAGACGCGATCATAAAGACGGCTGCGGCCGACCATCAGCTGCCGCAGGCCGATGCCGACCCCGGGGCCGGCGCGTTCGATCCCCTCCAGAACCTTTCGCGCAAGCACGGCGGCGATGCCGTCCGGCGCGCCGATGATGAAGCGGCGGGTCGAGGTCTTGGGATCGAAGGGCTCGGCCATGGCCACCACGCCACGGATCCGGGCGAGGATGTCCGCGATGGGCACGGCCAGTTCCTCTGCCCGGTCGGTCGGGACGACGCCCTTCGGCGTTCTCAGGAACAGGGGATCGTTGAGGAGACGCCGGAGCCGGCCCAGCCCATGGCTGACGGCCGAAGCGGTGAGGTTCAGCCGCGCCGCAGCCCGGCCGACGTTCCGCTCGCGCATCACCGCCTCGAAGATGACGAGCAGGTTCAGGTCGGCCCGGGAGAGATCAACCTCGTTCAGCATGTCGGTGAAATCGTATCATTCGACTCAGCGTCCCGCGAATGAGATTTTCCGGCTTGCCCCGGCGACAGATCGGCCGGGCCCCACCCAGGAGATCAGGATGAACATTCAGGCGACGCCCGATGCGGGCGCTGTGATCGACTCTGCCGTGCCGGAGGACGCCCGTGCCCTTGTCTCGTTCTGGCGCGACGCCGGGCAGGAGAAATGGTTCGCCAAGGACCCGGAGTTCGATGTCCTGTTCCGGGATCGCTTTGCCGCAGCCTACAGCGAGGCCGTCCAGGGGGCGCTGGCGAACTGGGCTGTCGCGCCCGAAAGCGCGCTGGCGCTGGCATTGCTTCTCGACCAGTATCCGAGGAACTCCTTTCGCGGCACGCCGTGGATGTATGCCACCGACCCGATGGCGCGGCTCGTGGCAGAGCAGGCTCTCGTGCTCGGCCATCTGGCGAGGCTTCCGCCGGATCTGGGGGTGTTTCTGCTCTTGCCCTTCGGCCATTCGGAACGGCTGGAGGATCAGGAGCGGTCGGTGACGCTGGCCGAGGCGTTCCTGCCCGAAAGTGCGCACCATGCACGCCGCCACCGCGACATCGTCCGGCGCTTCGGCCGGTTCCCTCACCGCAATGCCATCCTTGGTCGAGCCACGACACCCGAGGAGGCGGCCTACCTCGCCGGCGGTGGCTATGCGGGGTGAGCCAGAGGGCGCTCGCGTCCTGCCGCACGCGTGAGCGGAGCGTCATGGCATGGGGGGAGGGCCTTTCAAAGCTGGTCCCGTTGCCGGCGGACAGGTTCGCGCGCTTGCTGGCGGGGTGAGCGTCGGCAGAGGCGCGAAGTTCAGGCGCGCCTCTGCCAGGATGATCGCCTCATACCCATGCCCCGCCTGTTCGGGCAGAAGGCAGGTTTCCACATCGAGGCGCATGGACAAGGGCGCCAGCACCCTCCGCATGTCCACCTCCGTCACGCCGGCGCTGGGGAACAGCCGGCCACCGACACGGTAGCCGTGCGACCCGGAAAGTGCCGCCACGAGGAAGACACCGCCCGGACGGACAAGCCCCGCGATGCGCCGCATGTAGAGCGCCCATGTGTCCAGATCGTCGGTGGCCGAGTCGGCGCAGAAAGCGCTGACGACGACATCATAGGCGCGCCGGCTGCCGGGCAATGGCACCGGATCACGCAGGTCCGCTAGACGCAGCCCGCCGATCCGGGACCGGGCCGATGCCTCGCGGCGGGCCACGGCCGATGCATCGGTCTTTCCGCCCTCGCAGGCCAAGGCCTCCCGGACAAAGGGGCGCCAGTCATGCGCGTCGGGATCCATGGCGATCCAGCGTTCGATCTCGGACAGGTTGGCGGGCAGCACGTCGCAGAGGTCGATCGCGGCGGCCTTGGGCACCAGCGGGAAGACATGGTGCAAGGTCGGGCCCACGCCGAAGACAAGGATGTGCCGTGCATCGGGCAACCGGCGGGCAGCATCGACCAGGAACGCGATCGTGCGCCTCTCATCCGCCTCCACGCTGCGGTAGTAGTCGGCAAGGTAGGCTGCCGGACTCCAGTCGGTTTCGAAAGAGGCGAAGGTGCGGGGCGACCGACGCCCGAGCCAGGCGCGCAGAAGCCGCGCGAGGCCATACTCATAGGCGGCAGCTCCCAGGTTCGCCCCGGCCAGAAACGCCAGCGCATCGCGCGAGGTGACGGCCTCGGTCAGAAGCGCGGCACCGGACGCGCCCAGGTAATAGGGCGCCTCCTTGGCAAGTTCCGTTCCCACATAGCCTGCCGACGCCGCGAGGCGGCGCCCGGCCGGACCGAGTCCCCAGCGGAGCGCGAATCCGTGCGCCAGCTTCGAGGGAAGGCAGGTGCTGATGCCTTCGCGTTCCAAAATGTCCCGGTTGGCGGCAAGCGCGGGTCTCAGCGCCATACCCCAAGCGAGATAGCTGACGACAAGAAGCCCCGATGCCTGCGCGAACGAAGCGCCCGTCAGGACATCCGAGACGACAAGGAGAGCGCCCATCGCCGCAGCGACGGCGTCGAGAAGGCAGATCGAGGCCAGCGTGGCGGCTCCGGTTGCCATCCATCGCCATGCGGACGCGTTTTCCATCGGTGTTCGGCCTTCCATGTCCGGCAGGGGCTCTAGGCTACGCCTGTCGCGCTGTCCGGGTAGCGGGGGAAGAGCGAGGTCCCGCGGCCCTCCTGCTGGCTCAGACGACAAAGAAATCCGCGCTGGTGAGCGCGAATCCCGCGTCGAGGGTGGCGAAGCGGACGGCGGCCGCGGCGCCGGTGCCATCGGCGTCATACAGAAGGTTGCCGCTGCTCGACTGGTAGATGATGCGGTCCGAGGCATCGGCGGCCACCGCGCCGATGCGGAAGGCGGAGCCCGCGAGAGTGCCCGTGCCAAGCGCCTGCATGAACAGGTTCTCGAGCCGAATGCTGTCCTGCGCGACATCGAAGTCGGTGATCGTGTCGACATTCGTGGCCGCGTTCAGGGCCGCCTGGAAGACGAAGGTGTCGGCCCCTCCGCCGCCGAAAAGAACGTCATTGCCCTGAAATCCCGTCAGGACATTGGCGGCAGAGTTGCCGACCATGCGGTTGCCCTGACCGTTGCCCAGGCCGTTGATGGCCACCCGCCCGCTCAGGACGAGATCCTCCACAGCATCCTGCGTTCCGGCGACCTGCGCCCCTCGCAGGTTGAAGGTCACGGAGGAGATGACGACGTCGGTGCCGCCCGATCCGGGCGCGCCCTCGTCCACGACATCGCCTGCGCTGTCCACGACATAGGCATCATTCCCCGCGCCACCGATCATCCAGTCGGCGCCAGACCCGCCATCGATCTCGTTGTTGCCGGCGTTGCCCCGCAGGGTGTTGGCAAGGGTGTTGCCGATGGCATCGACATCCGCCGTGCCGGTCAGGGTCGCATTCTCCACCGCGCCAAGGAATTGCGCCGAGGAGAGGTCGATCGAGAGGGACGACTGCGCGGCATCGATCCCCGTGCCGCGCTGTTCGTCCACCACATCGCTCGCGCGATCGACGATGAAGATGTCGTTGCCAGCGCCGCCGATCATCCGGTCGGCGCCGCTTCCGCCATCAAGGATATCGTTGCCCGAGCCTCCCGAGAGGGTATCGGCCCCGCCCCGGCCCGCCAGCCTGTCGTTGCCTCCAAGGCCGTTGAGGGTGTTGCCGGCTGCATTACCTCCGAGGCTGTCACTGAAGCCCGATCCCGTGACATTCTCGATCGCAACGAGCCGGTCGCCGGCCGCAGTGCCGCCCAGGCCGGTCCCGCCGACGAGGTTCACCGTGACTCCCTGGAAGGAGGCCGCATAGCTGGCAAGATCGATGCCGCTGCCGCCGTCGAGAAGATCGGCACCCTGGCCGCCCACCAGCGTGTCGTTGCCTCCCAGGCCGAGGATCAGGTCCGGGTCGATGGTGCCGAGCAGAAGGTTGTCGGCGTTGTTGCCAAAGATGTTGGCCATGGTGTCGATCCTTGCATCAGAAGGCCGGGCCCATGCGGAAGCCGGCCGCGCCCGGGCCCCACGGTCCTCGGGCTGGGGAAGCGGTGCCGGGGCACCGGGATGACGGGGACGGTTCTCCGCGGCGGAGGCCCGCGGGGATGGTCGGTCGATGCGACGATGAAGAATGGCAGGAAGCGGGGCTGGATGGGCGGCCCGAGTTACTGCCTTTCCAAGATGAAGGCCCGGCTCAGCCGGACGGCCAAGTCACGGTGCCGGCGAGCGGTCGGGGACGTGCAGGGTCAAGGATCATGACATTCTCCTCATGATCGTTTAACGTCTGTAAAATAGCATTCTGGTTAACGCTTGTAAAATGAAATCGAAGCCGATCCTTGACACCACCAAGGCCGCGATCCTGGAGGCCGCCTGGACCCTGATCGCCGACAAGGGGCGGGTCGATGTCAGTCAGGCCGAGATCGCCTCGGCCGCCGGGGTCAGCCGGCAGACGGTCTTCTATGCCTTTGGCAACCGCACCGGCCTGCTGACGGCCATGGTGCGGCACAAGGACGAGCAGACCGACCATGTCGCGCGCCTGATTTCCCATGCCCGCGGTGAAGGCGACCCCGTCGAGGCCTTTCTGGACTACACGGCCGTCTGGCTGGACTACCTGCCGGAGGTCTATCCGGTCGCCATCCTGCTGGATGCCGCCGCACTGACCGATCCCGAGGCCAAGGCCGCCATCGACGACCGCCTGGTTCATGCCCTGCTTGCAGGCTTCCAGCGGCTTGCAGGGCGGGTCGCCGAGGCAGGGCGGCTGAGGTACGGCCTTGCGCCCACCGAGGCGGCACAGGAGATCTGGAACGCCACCCACATCTCCAGCTGGCGCCGTCTGGTTATCGACTGCGGCTGGACGCGAGAGCGCTTCGTGACCACACGCCTCGCCCTTGCCCGTTCGCATGTTCTCTGAATGCGCGATCGCCCCGCTGGCTGACCTCGGCAGCCGTCACACGGCGCTCGCTCAAACGGCAAAAACGCTCTTTCCGTTTCGGGCAGCAATTTCCACACAACCTCGGCCCATAGCTGCCGGCCGGGCCGACGAAGGCGCCACAGCTTGCCCGAAGCCGACAATGATCGCCGGAGCGGCAGCTTTGTGCCTGCACGGTCCGTTGCCGGACGAAGTTGGCCGCTCGCTGTTTAGTCCTCGTCCCGGCATCTGGTGAGCCCGAGTGACGAAGAGTCGGTCCGGCTCTCAAGTTTAAGCTTTGCAAGTGTGTCGGTAGGGTGTGAGGCCACCAAGGGACCGGAGTTACAGCGAGGCTGATTCACACTGGCAACATTTCATGCGCCTGCGGGCCGACTTGCCTGCAACGTTGGCCTGCCTAGACCCCGTCCTGCCGCGCGGCCAGTCCCTTGGCCAGGATCGCTCCGGTCGGCCTGCCAGTAGGTGAGCCGCCGAGCGGTTCCAGCGTGATCTCGTAAAGCTGGCCGTTGGCGGGCGCGGGCAAGCGCGGCGGGTCCAGGTCGGCTCCAGTGGCGTCCATCAGCAGGCCCAGCGACACCGGGCCCGTTTCGGCCGATGGCAGCGTCCAGACCTGCATCTGCCGTCCCTCCGGAACGGCGACGGAACGGACAAAGCGGATCCGGGCGTCGGAGGCGCCGAAATCCTCGACCACGGCGGTAGGATTGTCCGTGTCGTCCATCAGCACGGCAATCACCACCGGATCAGCGGAAAACCATGAGGCGCCGAGCAGCGCCCCGGCCAGAACGCCGGCTGCCGCAGCGATGCCTACCGGCAACCAGCGTCGTGGCGGTCGCGCGTCGTTCGCAGGTGCGGGCGCGGATGGTCTTGCCAGCTCGGCGTGCCCCAGCTGCGGAGCGATGCGGTCCCACAAGGTCGCAGCGCCCGGCAGCTCCGCCGCAGTCATGTCCAAGGGCAGCAACCTGTCGCGGGCACGCGCGACGGCTGCGGTCCAAGCCGGGTCATCGGCCAAGGCCGCCTCCAGTTCCGCTTCGATCCGTTCGTCCAGAAGGCCAAGAACGAAGGCATCCGCGCGGCTGTCCATATCCGTGCTCATGCCAGGCACCTCCGCAAAAGGTCCAGGCCCCGCCGGATCCAGGACTTGCAGGTGCCCAGCGGCACGGACTGGATGGCGGCGATCTCGCCGTGGCTGAAGCCGCCGACATAAGCCAGCAGGATCGCGCGACGCGTCGGGGGCTCGAGCCCGGACAGGCAGTCCTTCAGCGCAACGGTGTCGCCAAGCGCATCCAGGCCCGCACCCGCGGCGTGCAGCCGGGCATCCTGCATGGCGGTCAGCGCCTCGGGTGACAGGCTGTCCAGGCGCCGGCCGTCACGGAGGATGTTCAGGCAGCGGTTGCGCAGGATGGCAAAGATCCAGCCCCGCGCCGATCCGTCGCCGGCCCGGAACTGGTGGGCCTTGCGCCAGATCTGGACCATGCTGTCCTGCACGGCCTCCTCGGCCAGGTCGCGCCGCTGCAGCATCCGCTGGGCGATGCCCAGAAGCCGGCCGCCCTCGGCCTCGAGGATCAGCCGCAGGGCCCCCTGGTCGCCACGGGCGCAGCGCCCCAGCGCATCGGCCAGATCGACAGCTCCGTCCATCGCCGCGGCGGCGGATGCCTTCATGCCCGTGCCTCCCCTTGTCGCGGGCATGGTGGCACGGGCGGGTGCAGATGATCCAGCCGTCGGGTTCCCATGTCGCAATGACACGGGAAACCCGCCACCCGATGCGGCGTGAAGTTTTTTCCTGACGCCTGCATCCAAACCCGCAGGCCGCCGTGTCCTTGGGTGTGATGGGCGGCACGTCGCCGCCCGCGCACCCCGAAAGGATCGACCCATGTCCGCATTCCGCACCGCAGTTGTCGCGACCCTGACCCTTGGCGCCTCGACCGGCCTCGGCCTTGCCGCCCCGATGGTCGGTCTTGTCGATGGCAAGACCCTTGTGATGTTCGACAGCGAGACGCCGGCCGAGGTCTCGATGGTGCCGGTGACCGGTGCCGAGATGCTGCTGGGCATCGACCATCGCCCCGGCAACGACACCCTTGTCGGCGTCACCGGCGACAACAGGATCGTCACCATCGACCCCGCGACCGGCGCCGCGACCGAGCTTTCGACCATGAACACCCCCTTGCCCATGGCCGACATGCCGGTGATCGTCGATTTCAACCCGATGGCCGACCGGCTGCGGCTGATGACCGGCACCACCAACCACCGCGTCAACGTTGATACGGGCGAGGTGACGGTGGACGGCAGCCTGGCCTTCGAGGATGGGGACATGCACAAAGGCGAGGCGCCGATGATCGCCGCGGCGGCCTATACCAACAGCTTCGGCAAGCCCGAGGCCACAGCGATGTATGACATCGACACCACCATCGGGGCGCTGATCCGCCAGACCTCGCCCAATGACGGCACGCTGGCGGCGGTCGGCAAGCTGGGCACTGTCTTGGACGACACCACCCCGGCCTTCGACATCCAGACCAGCGCCGACGGCACCAACATGGCCTGGCTGGTCGCGGTCGGCACGATCCATGCCGTCGACCTGGAAACCGGCAAAGCCACCGAGACCGGAATGCTGGAGGGCATCGAGGGCGACCTGACCGATATCACAGCCATGCCCGCCATGTGATCGTCGCCGATGGGTCGACCGGAGCGGATCATACCGGTCGACCGAGACCAACAGGCGGTCGGCAGGACTGATGAACGCAAGATGGCTGCGCCGGTTGGTCGTGCAGGACGGCCCTTAGCTGCCGGTCATGGCTGACTCGATGCTGCATGGCAGCTTTCTCAAACCAGACATTCGCACGTGGTGCACTGCTTTCCACGTGATAGGCGCACGATTGTAGCCATCGTTGACGAGCAGATGGATCATTGCCGCGATCACCTCCTTTGGTTCGTCGCGCGCAGTAGGAACCCTCTCACCCCGCCAGGCTGATTCAGCCATCGGATCCGGCACCGTCACGCCCAGTTCCGGTCGTGCTCGCTGTGGGTGCGCAGATAGGCGCCGGGAGCGAAGTGCCGGTCGTAGAACTCGGTGTCGAGTTGGTGCGCCTGCAGATACATCAGCGCGAAGATCGGCGGCACGGTTGCCGGGAAGCGGCCAAAGGTCGCGTGGATATAGTCGGCCATCGTTGTCACGCATTCGACGAACCTCGCGTCCATCGCCGCCGCCGCCCCGCGCACCGTGGGAGTTTCCTTGTAGGGACCGGGCGTGGCTGGATTGAAGGGGCCTCCGGTGCCGAACTTGCGCGCAACCACCGCCTCGACCGCAGCAGCCATGTCGGGAAAATGCGGCGGGCAGTGGCCCTCGAACACCCCCGGCAAGCCGGTAACGATCGGAAGCGGCTTTCCCTCGATGGTGAAGGAGTGGAAGCCGAGGCCCGGCACCGCGGGATCGCCGCTGGCGCCCAGGACGCTGAAGGCGTTGAGCCCGTCATACATCCACCCGCCAAGGCCCAGCGCCTGCAGCATCAACGCGCCGGCATAGCACGAGGTCGCGATCTCGACGGTCGTTTCGGTCAGCGCGAACTGCTCGACGAAGCTTAACGGATAGGGCGTGTCCACGGCCACGAGGTCGGCGAACCGCTCCATCCCCGGGATCGGGCGGCCATTGATGTCGTCGTAGATGCAGGCGCCGTTCTGCACCAGATAGGCGAGCGTCAGCACCATGTGCTGGGCCACGTCGGCGACCGGGATCACCAGCGTGCTGCCGGGCACGTTCGCGCACCAGGTGTTGTGCATCTCCATATGCGCGGCCTCACGCGGAAGGTTCAGCCGCTGGTCCGACAGCTTGACGATACGTGCCCGGTGCGCCTCGACCCATGCCTTCAGGTCGGTTTCCGGCCCCTGCGTCACCGGATGCATGTCGCGTGTCGGCAGGAAGTAGGTGCCGTTGTCGTCGGTGAAGAAGATCTCGCTGGTGTGGAAGCCGGCCGAGGAGGGAAAGGTCCGGCCGCCCGCCGCGCCCTGGTAGTTCGGGATCTTCGGCGCATAGTTCCGGTTGAAGGCGAACAGGTTCAGCCAGCCGGTGTTGCCCGCGACCGAGGACAGCAGGATCATCTGTTCAAGGTCGGTCAGCGGCGCGGGGTCATGGCGCGAGGTGAAGGCCAGCGGCCCGTCCGGGATCGTGGCGCCCTTGGCGAAGCGGCGCGACCGGCGGCCGTGGATCGCCTCGATCAGCGGGAAGTTCACCGCTTCGATCAGGCCCCTCGGCAGGTCGGTGTATCCGTCCAGCAGGATGCGGCCCTTGGTGGTCAGCGTCTGGGCCCGGGCGGCGAGCCCAAGGCCGCCAAGGACGGTCCCGGCGCCAAGAAGCGCTCCTCCCATCATCCGGCGGCGGGTGGTGTCGAACATGTCTCTCTCCATTGCTTGTGGCATTGAGCGGCGCAGGGGCCGAAGCGGTGAGGAACCGTGTCAGGCTTCGAGAAAGCGGCGCACGGCGGCGGCATAGTCTTCGGGTGCGGTGGTCATCGCCTCATGCGCCTGTCCGGCCAGGGGTCCGAGCGTCGCGTCGGGCAGGGTCGCGGCAAGGGCGTCCGTGACCCAGAATTCGGGCGGGCTTTCGGTCCCGACCTGAAGCAGGACGGGCATCGGCAGGAAGGCATAGCGTTCGGGGTCGAAGTCGTGGCGCGCCAGGGCCCGCAGGTCGTGCAGCGACTGCGGCGCATCGGCGACCGCGGCGGCCCAGTCTTCGGTGCTGCGCAGCGGCTCGAGGATCTCGGGCGGGACGGCCAGAACCTCACCGAAGAAGGCTGCGGTGAACGCCTCCCAATCGCCGCAGGCCGCATGGGCTTCAAGCCGCGCAAGCGCCGGGGGATCGATGAGGTTGGGCCAGGGCCCTTCATAAAGGACGAGCTTGCGGACCATGTCCGGGACCAGGGCCGCGGCCCCCAGCGCGACATGCGCCCCGTAGGAATGCCCGAGAAGGAAGACCGGCGTGCCGATCTGCCGGATCAAGGCAGCGGCATCCTCCATCTCGTCCTCGATGCCGTATCCCGCCACTCCGGGCGTCGCGCCCCGCCCGCGGCGTGCGATTGCGTAGACCGTGAAGTGCCGCGCGAGATGCGGTTTCGCGTGGGTCCAGTTCGTCCGCTGGTCGCTGAAGCAGCCATGGACGAGAACCAGCGGCGGACCGCTGCCCCACCGCTCGAAATCAAGGGGGACCGCCGAGGGATTGCCGGGCGGCGGCATGGGGTCGGAAAGGGCCGTCGTCGGTTGCGGCAGGGTGGTCGGCATGGGTCGGATCTCCCCTTGAAGGTGGGCTGGCTTCCGATGAAGCTGGTCGGCGAGCCAGTGGACCAAGCCCTGCGCTCAGGCTGCCTCCGCAATGCAGGCTTCGGCCATCGCGGCGACATGGCGGTGGTCGGTCCCGCAGCAGCCGCCGAACACGCTGAGGTTCGGCAGCAGCCGCAACAGCCCGGCATAGTCCGCACCCAGCCCATGCGGGTCGCCCGCGTCGAGTTCGGTCGCCTCGTCCAGTTCGGCGTGGCTCTTGCGCGAGGCATTCGCACGGATGGCCCGGATGCGGTCCCGCCACGCGCCACCTGCCGCCAGCACGTCGCGGAAGTGGTCAGGGTGGGCGCAGTTGATCATGTAATAGGTCGGGGCGGCGCCCGAGCCGTCGATCTCCTGGATCGCTTCGCCCAGCGGCTGGCCGGTGGGAAGCCGGCCGTCGGTCTCGACGGTCAGGCCCATGGAGACCGGCACCGCCGCGGCCTTCGCCGCACGGGCGATCCCGATGGCCTCGCCCGCATGGGTCATCGTCATGACGGTGATCATGTCCACGCCCGCGCGGGCGAAGGTCTCGACCTGCTGGGCATGATAGTCCTGCGCCTCCTCGGGGGTCATCATCCTGTCGGGCGCATAGCCGTCACCGCGCGGGCCGATGTTGCCACTGACAACGACCGGGGTCGCGGGGCTCTCCCACCGGTCGCGAAGGGCGAACATCATCCGCACCGCTTCGCGGTTCAGCCGGGCGAGCGCCACGGCATCAAAGCCCAGCCTCTCGCCCCAGTCGCGGCTTGCGCGCCAGGTGGGCGTGTCGGCGATGAAGCCAATGCCGTGCGATACGGCGATCTCGGCATGGCGGTCGAAATAGCCGCGCAGCCGAGCCCTGCCATCGGCACTGGCCAGCAGGGCAAAAGAGGCGAACAGCGGCAGATCGATGCCGTCATGGAAGATCAGCGTGGTTTCCAGCCCGCTGTCGGTCAGCATCCGCCGGCCGGAAAGCTGCGGCAGGGCGTCGCGGTAACGTGGGGTGGTCATGGTCCTTTTTTCCTGTCTGGCGGCCGCGGCCATTCCGCTGCCTTGATCAAAGGGCGTAAGGTTGTCCCTCACGGGTGTGAGGGACTGCGCCTCACGGGCGGATTGACCTGCGGTTTTCAGAAGCGCACAGTTCACGTGTCCTCTTCGATCGGACCCTTCCGATGCGCAGGAGCGTGGTTCTGGTTGTCCTGCCCTTGCGGACCCCGGGCGGCTCGGGGGACGACGCGGCGATTGCGCAGGGACTGCTGGAAGACATCACCGGTGAACTGAGCCGCTTTCCCACCCTGCAGGTCCTGTCATGGAGCGCGGGCGTCGCTGTCGCGGAACTGACCGACGCCGAGATCCGCGACCGCCTGGGCGTGACCCATGTGCTGCGCGGCAGCCTGCGTCGCCAAGGACCCAGCTTCCGCATCAGCGGGCACCTGGTCGAATCCGCGGGCGGCAGCCAGATCTGGAGCGAGCGCTTCGACGTGCCGGCCGAGGCCCTGTTCGATCTGCAGGACGACGTGGTGGCGCGCATCGCCGCCGCGCTGAACGTCCGGATCGAGCAGGCCGCATTGGCCGAGGCGCGCCGCCGACCCTCCGACATGACCGCCTGGATGCTGACCCTTCACGGCTATCAACGGCTGCGCGAAGGCACCTTCGAAGCCGACGAAGCCGCACGCGCGCTGTTCCAGCGCGCCATCGAGCTGGATCCGCACTTTGCCCGGCCTCATGCCGGGATCGCGCTCAGCTGGCTCAACGAGTTCAGTTGCCAGTTCTGGGAATGCTTCGAGGAGACCGCAGGCCGCGCCTATGCCACCGCCCATGCCGCGCTTACGCTGGACGACCGTGACCCCTATCCCCACCAGATCCTTGGCAAGATCCTGCTGTTCCGGCGCGACTGGGAACACGCCTCGTGGTATTTCGACCGCGCGCTCGAGCTTTGCCCCAGCGACCCGGAACTGCTGATCGCGCAGTCGCTATATGACGCCTATCTCGGCCGGCCCGAGGTCGGCATTCTCAACGCCGCGCGCGCGATGCGGCTCAATCCCTATCACCCCGGCTATTATCCGGGCATCGCGGCCATGGTGCACCTGATGGCGGGCGACTTCGCCACCGCCGCCGAGCTGGCGTCGCGCGCCGAGGGGCCGAACTTCGTCGATACTGCCGCCTTCTGGGCTGTGACGCTGGCCCATCTCGGCCGATTTGACGAGGCGCGCGCGCATTTTGCCGAGTTCGAGAGGAGCTTCACCGAAAAGATCCTCTTCGGCCGTCTGCCGAAGCCGGACGAGCCGCTGCGCTGGTTCTTCGACATCAACCCCTTCCGCAGCGAGGCTCAGGTGGAACTCATGGTTGAAGGCTTCCGCCTGCTGAATGCACCCTTGCCGACGGGGCCGGCGCCGGCAGAAACCGCGACGATGTCGCGCTTCGTTCGGCTGGGCGAGGGCTGGCTTGTCGATTATGATGGCAGGCGCGCCCTGCTGCCCGACCTCAAGGGCCTGGGTGACATCTGCCGCCTGATCCAGAGCCCGGGGCAGGAGATTCATTGCCTCGACCTTGCCGAGCGGTTGCCGGCCGAGCATGGCGACGACGCGGTGCTGGACGATACCGCCCGCGCCGCGATCAAGGCCCGCCTGCGCGACCTGCAGGAAGAGATCGGTGAGGCCGAGGACATGAATGACGCTGGCCGCGCCGAGCGCCTGCGCGAAGAGTTCGAGACCCTGCTGTCGGCGCTGTCGCAGGCCCTGGGCCTTGGCGGGCGCAGCCGCCGGCTGGGCAGCCTTGCGGAACGGGCCCGCACCACCGTCACCTGGCGCATCCGCCACGCCACCCGCCGCATCGAGACCGCCCACCCGGAACTCGGCCGCCATTTCGCCCACAGCCTGCGCACTGGCACCTTCTGCAGCTACAGTCCCGAACGCGCAGTGGCCTGGCGCTTTGGGGCAGGAGAAGAGCGGCTGGCAGAGGTCGGGGCGGAGGCCCATGGCATCAGCGGACGCACAGCCGGCGCGGCCCGGACAGGGCTGGGCGTCCAGTCCGGCGCGCAAAACAACCGATAGGCCGCCGAACAGGCGCACAGATCTAACTGCGCAGGTTTCACCGTCACGCGCGCTAGCTGCGCCTGGGACGCCTGCGGTGCGTTGGCGGCGTCCGGGGCCGCCCCTACGGCCCGCCAGAAGGTCTTGCTCGCTGGCCGCGTCGGGTGACGTGATCCATGGGAATGCTGTCAGGTAGCATGTGTCGAGACCGAGTGTCGGCTATGGGCCGACCGCTGCGGGTCGCCCGTTGGTGGTGCTCAAAGGTAGATGCGCTCGGACAGGGTCCACCGCCGGAACTGGCGATAGACAGACGACCATTTGCCGAACTCCTCGGGCAGGTCGCGCCAGGGCGAGCCCGTTCGTGCGATCCAGAAAACCCCATCCAGAACAAGCCGATGGTTCGTGGGCTTGCGGCCGTTCGGAGCACGGACAGCCAGGATGAAGCGTTCAAAGAACGCCCACTCGTCGTCCGACATCAGGTCTCGTGCCACGCTGGTCTCCATTGCAGATACCAGCTTGAATCACGATCAGCGCGCTTGGTGAATCCCTTTTGTCAACAGATCCTAGCGGTCTGGCGCAGATGTATTTACGTGAAAATGGCCTTCGAAGCGTTGCGGATGTGGATCGCATTAGGGCTGCAGATTGGAAATCCACTGACCGGGAGCTTGATTGATCTTCGCATCGGCGGATCCTGCGACACAAATATTCCGGAAATTTCTGCTCCTGCTCCTGCAAGTTTACACAGCCAGCCAGAGGACACGAAAAACCAATCCGTCGCCGTCCTAAACTGACGAAATCGGGCTAAACGTGGTTGCCCCGCCGAGGGAACAACCTCCTGTTGCGCGAATCACGTCGCGGGAATAGCATAAACACTGGAACTGGAGCCCGCCGCCACTGTCCCTCGAGATGGCGCGACTGCACCATTCGTGCAGAGTTCATTTCTTTCGGCAGACCTACGGACCGGGAAATCGCAACTCTCCTGAGGCGAGGCCACCATGCCAGTCAATCCGACCTACCCTGGCGTCTATTTGCAGGAATTGCCCAGCGGCGCCCGCACGATTGCCGGGCTGCCGACCTCGGTCACCGCATTCGTGGGCCGCTTCGCCCGCGGGCCGCAGAACGTGCCGGTCCGCGTTTTCAACCAGGGCGATTTCGAGCGCAACTTCGGCGGGCTCGAGCGCGACCGCGAGACTACCTATGCGGTCGCGCAGTTCTTCCAGAACGGCGGCGGCGACGCCTTGATCGTTCGGGTCGCGCCGGGCGGCGGTGCCTCGGACGTGATCCTGCAGGACGACGCCAATGTGACCGCGCTGACCGCGACCGCCGGACAGCAGATCGGCGACGCTTCCGTCGAGAACCCGGGCCGATGGGGGGACAACCTCAGGATCGACGTCGATCATGCCGCGTCGGATCCGGCCACCGAGTTCAACCTTTCCGTCAGCGAGGTGCGGCGAGAGGCCGGCCGGTCTCTGGTGCTGCGAACGGAAACCTTCCGCAATCTCAGCATGACGACGACCGCGACCAACTATGCGGTGCCGGTCGTCAACGACGGCTCTACCATGATCCAGCTGACGCAAGGCGCCTCTGCGTCCCGGCCGGTGCCGACCGGGACGCAGGGATTCGGCGGGACCGATCCCGGCGCCGCGGCGGCGGGGGACAGCGAGATCGAGATGACCGTGACCACGGGCGCGGGCGCGGTCACCGAAACGCTTGCCATCCCGGCGGCGGACATGCCCGCGACGATGGGTCAGGTGCGGGCGCTGCTGGAAAGCCTGATCCGGGCAGCCCGGCCGACCGACATGATGTGGTCGCAAGCCTCGGTGCAATTGGCGGGGGGCGCCCTGCGGGTGCTTCTCGGGCGCACCGGTGCCGACTACGACCCCGAGGCTGTGGTCTCCTTTGCCGACACCACCGGCGATCTTGGCGCCAACATCGGCCTGGTCGGCGGCGGAGTGACCGAGAACATGCAGCAGTATGTCGTGGGCAGCGGCAGCGCGGCCACCGCGTTCCGCGGCGCGGCCACCCCCGGCGTCGACGATACCGGCGCCACGGCGCTTGCGCTTGCCGGCAGCCGCGCGGCGCGCAGCGGCATCTTCGCGCTGGAAGCGGCGGACGTGTTCAACATCCTCTGCATTCCCGAGGCCTCGCGCCTGGACGGGCCGGGGGCGATCACCAACCTGACCCAGGTGATGGCCGCCGCCGAACCCTATTGCGAAGAGCGCTTCGCCTTCCTGCTGATCGACCCGCCGCCCGACGTCGACACCATCGACGACGCGCTGGGCTGGATCGGTGACCTGGCGGCGGCGGGACTGAGGCACCGCAACGCCGCGGTCTACTTTCCGCGGCTGCGCATCGCCGATCCGCTGGACGGCAACCGGCTGCGCAGCGTCGGGCCGTCGGGCGCGGTGGCCGGGATCTATGCCCGCACCGACGGCGCCTTCGGCGTGTTCCGGGCGCCTGCCGGTATCGTCGCCAGCATCCGCGGGGTGGGCGACCTCGACTATCGGCTGACCGATCCCGAAAACGGGCTCATCAACCCCGAAGGGCTGAACGCGATCCGGGTCTTCGACAATATCGGCACGGTGGTCTGGGGCGCGCGCACGCTGGAGGGGGCGAACATCCTGTCGCCCGACTGGCGCTATATCCCCGTCCGCCGGACCGCGCTGAACATCGAGGCCTCGCTGCTGCGCGGCCTGCAGTTCGCGGTGTTCGAACCGAATGACGAGCGGCTGTGGGCGCAGATCCGGCTGGCGGCGACATCCTTCATGTCGCGCCTGTTCCGGCAGGGCGCCTTCCAGGGCGCAAGCCCGCGCGATGCCTTCTTCGTCAAGTGCGACGCCGAGACGAACCCGCAAGCCGACATCGATCTGGGCATCGTCAACGTGCTGGTCGGCTTCGCCCCGCTGAAACCGGCCGAGTTCGTGATCCTGAGCCTGCAGCTGATGAACCTGCAGGCCGAGACCTGAGGAGAGGGCCATGCCCCGTTTCACCGTCAACGCGCAGAGGTTCGATCCCTACAAGGACTTCCGCTTTCAGGTCGTCATCGACGGCGAAACCGTCGCCGGCCTCAGCAAGGTCACCGCGCTGACCCGCACCACCTCGGTGATCGAGTTCCGCGAAGGCGGCGACCCCGCGACCCCGCGCAAGATGCCGGGGCAGACCACCTTCGCCCCGATCACGCTGGAACGCGGCGTGACCCATGACACGGCCTTCCTGCGCTGGGCCAACAAGGTCTGGAACTTCGGCGCGGGTCCGGGGGCGGAATCGTCGCTGGCCGATTTCCGAAAGGACATCATCCTGAACTTCTTCAACGAGGCCGGGCAGCTGGCGCTGGCCTACAAGATCTATCGCGCCTGGGTCAGCGAGTTCCGGGCGCTGCCTGACCTGTCGGCGTCGTCCTCGGCAACCGCCATCCAGTCGATCAAGATCGAGAACGAGGGCTGGGAAGTGGACGAGGACGTGCCCGAGCCGCGCGAGCCTTCGTTCGAGGAGCCGGCGGCATGACCCCACTCGCCGAAAGCGCGCTGCTGGAGGTCTGGGACCGCGTCGGGAGCGCGCCGCTGCCGCTGAAGCCGGCAGTGCTGCTCGACGCCCTGCGCGCGGGCATGGGCGAGGCGGGCGATCCTGCGGACAGCCTGCCGGTGGGCCGCCGCGACCAGGCCCTGATCGGGCTGCGACGGCGGCTTTTCGGCAGCCGGATGCGCTGCACCGCTAACTGCCCCAGATGCGCCGCGCGGGTCGAACTGGACCTGGACCTGGACCGCATGCAATCCGACGGCCCGCCGGCCGAACTGGCCATGGTCCGCATGAAAGGCGGCACGTGGCGGCTGCGGTCGCCGACCACGCGCGACATCGCGCGGGTGCTGGCCGGGCCTGCCTCGGGACGCGTCGAGGCGCTGGTGCGCAGATGCGCGCTCGACCCCTTGCCCGATCCGCTGCCGCCCGCGCTGGTCGAGGCCGCGTCAGTGGCGCTGCACGAGGCCGATCCCGACGCGGAAATCGTCCTGACGCTGGCCTGCCCGGACTGCGGAACGGCTTGGGACGCCCCTTTCGACATCGCCGCCTGCCTGTGGGGTGACATTCTCCTCGCCGCGCGGCGGCTGCTGCGCGAGGTGCATCATCTGGCAACCGCCTATGGGTGGAGCGAGGCCGAGATCCTTGCGGTTCCGCCCCGCCGTCGAAGGGAATACCTGCTGATCGGGGGGCTGTGATGTTTCTCGAACGCCTTCTGGACCGCGCCCTTGCCCCGCCCGCCATCGAGAACGCCCCGTCGGCTGCCGCCGAACTGGACCATCCGGCATGGGGGCAGGTGACGCCCGAGCCCGTGGACGAGTCCGCGGAGGTCGAGGAGGAACCGGCCGAACGGCCCACTCAGCCTTCGCGGCCAAGGGCCGTCCGGCAAACTCGTGCCGCAGCGCCGGACCCTCCCGCCCGGCCGACAGAGCCCGCGGATTTCCTTCCTGAAACCGCAGCGCCCCGGCCGCCACCTGCCGCTGCCCGACACGAACCGCAACCTTCCGGTGACTTCCCGGCGGCGGTGCGGCCCGAGTCTCGACGCGCCTTCCGCGCCGCGAACCCCGTTACCACCGGGCCCGGGCCCTCCGTCCCGCCCTTGGCACAGCAGCAGACCGGGCCGGCGCCGACGCCATCCTTCCTCCCCCCGCCCTTGATCCATGCGACCCCCGCTTCTCCCCGCGCAGTGCCCGTCCCGGCGGCGCAGGTCCAGGAGGCCGAAACCGTCGAAATCCATCTCGAGATCGGCCGCATCGACCTGGTGGGCGCGCTGCCGGCGGGTCCGGCGCCGCGACCGGGGCCTTCATCCTCGCCTGCAGCCCGTCCCGGCCCGCTGCTCTCCCTCGGCGACTATCTCGCCGCGCGCCGGGGAGAGCGGGGATGACCAGCGCGCTGGCCCTCGCCGGGGTCACCCGGGTGCTGCAGGACCTGCTGAACGAGGGCGTGGTCGATCATGATGTGGCGGCTGCCGTCGGTGCCGCCATCAACGTGCGCGCGCTGCCGCCCGACCGGCTGCAGACGGTGGTGACAGATGCCACGCCGACGCTGAACGTCTTTCTCTACAACGTCACGCCCAACACCGGCTGGCGCAATCATGAACTGCCGGTGCGCAACCCGCGCGGCGAGGTGGTCCGGCCGCCGCTCTTGGCGCTGGACCTGCATTATCTGGTGACCGCCTTCGGCTATGACGACCTGCAGGCCGAGATCCTGCTGGGCTTCGCCATGCGCACCCTGCACGAGAACCCGATCCTGACCCGGGCCCAGATTACCCGCGCCCTCAGTCCGGCGCCGCCCGTTTCGGGCGGGCTTCCCCCGGCGCTCGAGGCGCTCGACGGATCGGGCCTTGCCGAGCAGGTCGAGCAGGTGAAGATCATCGAGGATTACCTGACCACCGAGGAGGTGTCCCGGATCTGGACGGCGATGCAGACGCAATACCGCCCGACGACGGCCTATCTCGTCTCGGTAGTCCTGATCGAAAGCGAGCTGCCCGCCCGGATCGCCCGCCCCGTCCTCCGGATCGGCCGGGACAATCGGGGCGCGTCGGTGTTTCCCGCCATGCTGCCGCCCCTGCCGGCGATCACGCGGCTGATCACGCCGGAACGGCAGCCGAGCGTGCGGCTGGGCGACAGCTTCGTCGTCGAAGGACGCAACCTGATGGGAACGCTTGTCGAGGCGCGGATCGTCCATGCGCGCCTGGCCGAGCCGCTGACGCTTTCCCCCGATCCCGGCAACAGCGCGCGGGTGGCGAGCTTCACCATCCCCGACACGCCCGCGAGCCGCGCGTCCTGGGCGGCAGGTCCGGCGCTGCTGACCCTGCGGGTGCAGCGCCCCGGCGAGCCCGAGCGCGACAGCAACGCTTGGCCCCTGATGATCGCCCCCGCGCCCGATCTGGCCGGGGCGACGGTGACCCATGCCGCCGGCGCGGTCTCGGTGGACCTGACGGTCCGGCCAGAACCGCGCGAAGGGCAGGAGATCCTGCTGACCGTCGGCAGCCAGACCGCGATGGCTGACCCGCTGGGCGCAAGCCAGGCCGCAGCCGCCCATTTCGAATTTGCCGACATGGCTGCGGGAAGCTATCTCGCCTGGCTGAGGGTGGACGGCGTGGACAGCTGGTTCACCCTGCGCGACCTGCCCCCTGTCGGGCCGGACTTCCTGCCGCGCCCGCCCGAATTCGACCCGGCGGCAAGCGTCACGGTGCCGGCATGACCGAGCAATCCGTCATCCGCAGCGATCATGGCGCCCTGCTGCGGGCGATGTGCGCCGAGTTGCGCGCCCGGCTCGACGCGGCCGGTCCCCGCCCCGCCGTGCCGCAGACCGATGCTCCGCCGGTCACGGGGGCCAGCGGACTGCCGCCGCTGGTCGCCGCCGTGGCTCAGGGCTTCGGGCTCAGCATCTTCGAGGCCGAGTTGATGGCTCTGGCGCTTGCCGCCGAGATCGATCCGGGCGTCAGCGACGCCCTGCGGGCCCGCCAGCCGGGCGGCGATCCGCGCCCCAGCTTCGGTCTGGGCTTTGCCGTCCTGACCGCCCCGCACTGGAGTGCCCTGTCCCCCGAGCGGCCGCTGTTGCGCTGGAGGCTCCTTCACGCCGATGCGGCGCCCCTTATCGCCGATGCGCCGTTGTCGCTGGACCCGCGGATGCTTCACGCGCTGATGGGCGCGGGCAGCGCCGACAGCGCGCTCGAGGCATGGGGCGAGCGCGCAGGCGAGCCGGTGCCGCTTGCGCCTGCGCAGCAAATGGCCGCGGACGTGCTGGCACAGGCACTCGATGCCGGCCCGGCACAGCTGATCGGCGGCTGCGCCGAGGACCGCGACGCCGTCGCCCGCTGCGCGGCCGCGCGATCCGGCCGGTCAGTCTGGCGCTTCGGCCCGAACGTGCCGCAGGAACCTGCGCCGCGGCTGCGGCTCGCACGCCTGATCGAGCGCGAGGCGGTGCTGACGGGAATGCTGCCGCTGCTCGATCACGCATATCCCGGAATCGGCCCGCTGGCATCAGCGCTCGAGTCGGCCTTCGTCCTGTCGGCGGACGAGCCGGACCACCGCCCCGGGCGGCCCGCGAGGGTGGTTGAATGTCCGGCGATCGACTTCGCCGGCCGCCGCGCCCTGTGGCGCAGGGCCGCGCCGGACATCGCGGAGGGCGAGATCGACCGGCTCGCGGCCGAGTTCCCTCTGGGGGCGCAGGCCCTGGCCCAGATCGGTGCCGGGGGCGGTGACGCCGCTGCGATCCGGCAGGCGGCGCGGCTGCGGACCCGCACGGCCTGCGACGGCCTTGCGCGGCGGCGGAGCCCGCGCCTCTGCCGCGAGGACATCGCCCTGCGCCCGGCGCAGCGCGCCGCCTTGGACGACATCGCCGCCCGCATCCGGCACAGGGCCCGGGTACTCGAACACTGGGGCTTCGGCGCGTCGGCGCGGGGGACCGGGGTCACCGCACTGTTCTCGGGGCCTTCGGGCACCGGCAAGACGCTGGCGGCCGAGGTGCTGGCGAGCGAGCTGGAACTGGACCTGCTGCATGTCGATCTCAGCCAGGTTCTCAGCAAGTGGCTCGGCGAGACCGAGAAGAACCTAGACCGTATCTTCGCACTGGCCGAGCGGGGCGGGGCGATGCTGCTGTTCGACGAGGCGGATGCGCTTTTCGCCAAGCGGGTGGACGTCAAGGACGGGCGCGACCGCTATGCCAACATGGAAGTCAGCTACCTTCTGCAGCGGATGGAGGCCTTCCCGGGGCTGGCGGTGATGACGACCAACCTGTCCGGCGCCATCGACGACGCCTTCCTGCGGCGGATCTCGGTGGTCGTGCATTTCCCCTTTCCCGACGCCGCCGCGCGTCGCGAGATCTGGAAGCGGGTCATGCCGGCGGCGGCCCCGGTGGGCGCGCTGGACCATGCCCGGCTGGCGCAACTGGCCGCAACCGGGGGCGACATCCGCAACATCGCGCTGGGGGCGGGCTATCGTGCCGCGGCCCGCGGGGCCGCCGAGATCGGCATGGGTGACATCATTGCCACGGCCGAGGGCGAGCTTGCCAAGCTCAACCGCGTGCCCGGCACCCTGCGCCGGCGAGAGGACGAGACATGAGACGCCGGGTCCTTCACGTCCGCCTCGACGCGCTTCGCCTTCCCGCAGGGGCTGCGGCACCCGCCGAGACGAAGGCAAAGCTGACCGCCGCGCTTGCGGCGGCGCTGGCGGCGAAGGCGCGGGGGTCTGCGGCCAAGGGGCCGACCTCGACCGGGCCCGAGCTGCACCGCGCCGCCGAAATCATCGCCGCCCGGATCGGGCCGGTTCACGGGAGGCCGCAATGACCGGCGTCCCCACCCCCGCATTGAAGCCCGCTGAAACGGACGTCCGCATCGGCAGCGTGGCCGACCGCGCCGAGACCGAGGCCGACCGCAAGGCGGAAGCCGCGACCGACCGGCTGGGCCTCGGCTATCTGCGGGCAGATGGCGCCGGTGACACGGCCGGCGGCCGCCCCGCGCCGCCGGCCGCCCTGGCCGCCGCCGAGGGTGGGGGCGAACGCCTGCCGCCCGCCCCGCGCAGCCGGATGGAGGCGGGTTTCGGCCGCGATTTCTCGCATGTGCGCATCCATGACGGCCCTGCGGCGGCCGCCGGTGCGCGGGCCGTCGGCGCCGATGCCTTTGCGCTGGGCCGGGACATCGTCTTCGCCGATGGCGCCTGGCGGCCCGAGACCGCCCCGGGCCTTGCGCTGCTGTCCCACGAGCTGGCGCACACGCTTTCACCCGATCCCGAGCCGGTGATCCGCCGCGACGTGGGCTTCCTTGAGGCGGTGGCGCGGTTCTTCGGGGGCGGAAGCTTCTCGGAAGGCGAACTGCTGGAATATCTCGACCGTCTGCGCGGAGACAACCCGACAGGGCAGCCCGGCAAGGACAGCGGCAAGATCGAGGGCAACAACGACAGCGACAACAAGGCCCGCGCCGTGGTCGAGAAGGGCCTCTACAAGGCCGAGCCGGTGCGCGTGCGCGCGCTGCTGATCCAGGAGATGCTCGACGGCTGGGTCAGCGGCGACGACCAGGAAATGTCGATCCGCATCCTCGAAGAGGCCAGCACCGGAGATGCGCTGGAGATCATGGAGGCCGTCGGACCCGACCGGCTGAGGAAAGAGATGGAGGGCAGCCGCTTCAAGCGGCTGATGGACATCTTTACCAAGGTCTACAAGACTGACCCACCGCCGCCGGTGGAACTGGACTGGCAGGTCAACCTTACCGTGTCGGGCGCCGCGGATGAAACGGATGGCCCGCAGGGCGTGCTGATCCGCGACCTCGGGTTCAAGCCGACCGGAGGGGCGATGACCAGCCTTGCGACGAACACCAGCATCGTGAAGGACAGCACCACCATTGCCTCGGACGTGCCCCATCCCCGCGACAAGGGCGGCGAGGTCGCGATCGACGGCGCACCCGGAATCATCGAGGGCGACACCGTTACGCCGGGGTCCGAGGGGCCGCAGCAGGCCAAGACCTCCTATCCGGCGATCAGCCACGAGTTCGACACCGTCGAGGTGATGGTGGACCTGCACTATGTCCGGATCGAGACCGGGACCGATCGCAAGGAACACACGACGACAACGGGCGCCGAGACCGGCACCGACAAGTCCAGCACCACGGGCAGTTCCACCCTGGACCGCACCGGCACGAACACCACGACCGGCAAGGACAAGTCCGTCTCGGTCACCAAGGGCACATCCGAGGGGGTCGAGGCCGGACGGTCGGTCGAGGTCCAGCAGGGCGGCGCGGTGCGGACCGGCAAGGACCGGACGGAGGTGGATCTCAAGCACAAGGGCTCGTCGAAAAGCGACGTCGATCTGAAGGAGAAGGTGGACCAGACGTCGAAGACGACCGGCACCAACACCACCACCGGCAACATCACCATCGACCTGAACGACGTCGAGTTCGAGGCGGACGTCAAATCCGGCATCAAGGGCAAGGCTGACCTGTCCAAGGGCGAGCCTTCGATCACGCGGCGGCTGTTCGACCTGGCCGAGCCGGTCCGCAAGAAGATCATCGAGAAGGTGGTCCGGCGCTATCTCGGCCCCGCCGCGGGTCCGGCCAGCGAGGGCATCGACTGGATCCTCGACAAGCTGATCGCGCAACCGCCGGACTGGACGGTGACGATCGACGCCACCGGCAAGGGGCGCGTCACGGGCTCGCTGTCGGGCGAGGTCACCGGCAAGTGGCGCGAGGTGCAGGAGATCAACCAGAAGACCCGGACGACCGGCACCAACACGACCAAGGGCACCGTCAAGACCGAAGGCTCGGGCACCACGAAGGGTACCGGGACCACCGAGCGGACCGAGGTCGAACGCAGCGGAAGCGTGACGCAGGGCGCGTCCGAAAAGGCGACCGTCGGACGCAAGACCGATGTCACCGCAGGCGAAACCGACGTCAGCCGCACGGAGCAGATCAACGAGCACGAGACCGGCTCGTCGAAGTCCGACACCACGACCAACATCGACCGCAGGAACAGGTCGGAGTCGGACATGGAGGGCAGCGACCGGAACAGGTACGGGGCGGCCTTCGACCGGCTGGACCTGCGCGTGAAGCTGACCGGCGAGAAGGGCCGCTATCACGTCATGTCCGAGGCAGGGCAGCGCGGCGGCGGCGGGCCGGTCAACCAGCAGAAAGGAACCCAGCCATGACGCTGTCCAGCGCACCGCGACTGGCCAAGGCGGCGCTTGCCTCGGTCGATCCCGACTCGGGTAGGGTGACGCGGGTGATCCCGTTCCAGTTCAACCCCGAGCGCCTTTCGCGCCGGCTGGTCGCGCGCGACATCGACCCCGAGGGCGATCCCGCGCAACTGGTGCGCCTGTCCGGCCCCGCGCGCGAGACGATCAGCTTCGAGGCGATCATGGACGCCACCGACGCGCTGGATGCGAATGCGGGGGCCGAGCTGGAAACCGGGCTTTCGACCCGGCTGGCGGCGCTGGAGCTTCTGATCTCGCCCTCGCGCCACGCGGTGCTGGAGGCCGACGCGCTGGCGGACCGAGGCGCGCTGGAACTTCTGCCCGCGCCCCCCGCGCTGACGCTGCTGATCTGGAACGCTTCGCGCGTGCAGGTCGTGCGGCTGAAGGATCTGGCGATCGAGGAGGACCTGTTCGACCAGAACCTCAACCCGATCCGGGCCCGGCTGACCGTCAGCGTCGAGGTGATGACCAGCGACGACCTCGGCGTCGGCACCAAGGGCGGCGGCGTTTTCCTTGCCTCGCTGGCAGGGCAGGAGCGTCTGCGCGAGGGCTTCCGGGCCGACCTCGGCCGCACCACCCGGATCGGAGCGATATGATGGCCAGCCGCCAGGACGCCCTTGCCGCCCTTGTCGCCGCGCCGCCGCAGGAACAGACGCGCTATCCGGCGAACTCGCGCTATTTCGGCCTGCCCGCGCGGGTGCGGCGCCTGCCTGACGGGCGCGAGGCGACCTGGCTGGTGCCGCGGGTGCTGCCCGACCCGGCGCAAATGACCGACCTTGCCGTCCACACCGTGGCGCCACTGGACCGCACCGACGTGCTGGCCGCGCGCTATTTCGGCGATCCGCTGGCCTCGTGGCGCATCGCCGACGCGAACGGCCGTGGCCTGCCCGAGGAACTGACGCGGAACCCCGGTACGCGACTGCGCATCGCCGTCCCGGACGGGATGGGGTAGGCGATGCTGAACGCGGTCACCCTCGAGCTGTGGATCGGACCGGGGATACCGCTGCAGGCCTCGCGCGAGGTCATCGAGGCCGTGCAGCAGGTGACGGTCATCAACTCGGCCGAGGGACCGGACGCGTTCAACATCACCTTCGAGTTGTCGAACCAGTCGCCGCTGAACGCGCTCTTCCTGATCTCGGGCGGGGCCGCGCTGCCGCTGGTGCGCACCGTGATCGCGGTGCGGGTCAACGGGACGCGCGACGTGTTGATCGACGGCGTGGTGACGCATCAGCAGGTCCGCCCCTCGAAGACGCCGGGCAAGTCGCTTCTGACCATCACCGGCGAGGACCTCACCCGGGTGATGGATTACATCGACTTCTCGTTCATTCCCTATCCTGCGATGCCCGACTTCGCGCGCGTCGCGCTGATCCTGGCCAAATACGCGATCCTCGGCATCCTTCCCAACGTCGTGCCCAGCCCGCTGATCGACGTGCCGATCCCGACAAGCCGGATCCCGGTGCATCAGGGCAAGGACCTGGGATACATCCGCAAGCTGGCCGACAAGGTGGGCTATGTCTTCTACCTGGACACCACGCCCGAGGTCGGGGTGACCCGAGCCTACTGGGGTCCGAAGATCCGGGTGGGGGCCGACCAGCCGGCGCTGTCGCTGGATTTCCGCGGCCGGCGCAACGTCAAGGATCTGAACTTCGAATACAATGCCGAAAAGGCGACGCTGCCGATCGTGCTGATCCACAATCAGGAAACAAAGGTCACCATCCCGATCCCGGTCCCGGACCTGACGTCGCTTCTGCAGCCGCTGGCGCTGATCCCGGCGCTTCCGAAGAACATCGAGCCCTTGCCCGAGACCGCGAAATACAACCCCGTCCAGGCGGCGCTGATCGGTCTGGCCGTCGCCGCCCGGAAGTCCGAGGCGGCCAAGGCGCGCGGCTCGCTTGACGTGCGCACCTATGGTCGGCTGCTGAAGGCCCGCCGCCCGGTGGGCGTGCGCGGCGCGGGCACGGCGTTCAACGGGCGCTGGTACGTCGAACAGGTCACCTCGGTGATGCAGCGGGGGGGCTTCACCCAGGACTTCGTCCTCAGCCGGGACGGAGTGGTTTCAGCGGTCGAGAGGGTGGTGGCATGAGCAGCGACAGGCCATTTCTGGGCAAGTTCCGGGGCACCGTGATCAACAACATCGATCCGATGCTGATCGGCCGCCTGCTGGTCCAGGTTCCCGACGTGCACGGGCCGGGCATCTCGTCCTGGGCGATGCCCTGCGTGCCGGTGGCGGGGATCAACAACGGCTTCATGGCGGTTCCGATCCCCGGTTCCGGGGTCTGGGTCGAATTCGAGCAGGGCAACCCGGATTATCCGATCTGGGTCGGGTGCTTCTGGGGCTCGGCCGCCGAAACGCCTGTCCTGGCCAAGACCGCCCCGGCGCCGACCCCGGCGATCACGATGCAGACGCCGCTGAAGAACGGGCTGGTGATCTCGGACGGGCTGGGACCGCTGGGCGTGGGCGGGATCGTGATCCAGAGCGCGACCGGCGCGACGCTGGCCGTCAACGACACCGGCATCTTTATCAACAACGGAAAGGGCGCGCAGATCTCGATGGTGGGGCCCACCGTCGACATCAACCTCGGCGCGCTGACGGTGACATGATGCCGGGGCCAGTCCTTCATCTGGGCGCGACGGTGATGTGCGCCCATGCCGGGCAGGCGACGCCCACGGTCACCAGCCCGCGGGTCCTGGTCTCGGGCCAGCCGGTCGCGGTCGTGACCGGCCCGTGGACGGTGGCGGGCTGCGCCCTGCCGCCGCCGCCCGCCGCGAACGGTCCCTGCGTCACCGCCCAGTTCGTCACCTCGGCGCTGCGCGTCCTTTCGCTGGGGCAGCCGGTCCTTCTGATGGACAGCCAGGCGATCTGCGCCCCCACCGGGACGCCGCTGATCCCTGCTGTCGTCCAGCCCCGCGTGATCGGAACCTGAGCCATGGCCGAGATCGCCTTCCCCTACCGGATCGACGCCCGCGGACGGACAGCCGAAACCTCGCGGACGGGGCACATCCGCGACCTGATCGAGATCCTGCTGTTCACCACGCCGGGCGAGCGGGTGATGCGGCCCACCTTCGGCGCCAACCTGCTGGCCAGCGTCTTCGCCCCGACGGGAGCCGAAGAGGCCGCGGCGACCCTTGCGCTGATCCAGTCGGCCCTGCAGGAACACCTGCGCGACCTGATCGAGGTGCAGGAGGTCACCGTCCGTGCCGAGGAATCGACGCTGGAGGCGACGGTCGTCTATGCAATCCTCGAAACCGGCGAGACCCGCGCCGACAGCTTCAGGCGGGCGCTGCCATGATCTATTTCTGCTGCGACCAGTTCCGCCGCGCCGCCATCCGGGGAACCGCCCTGAACGGGATCGACTTCGTCGAGGTGGTCGACCGCGACGCGCCGTCCGAGGACATGCGCCAGCGCATCCTGCATGTCCATCTGGTGAACGACCCGGGCGCGCTGGTCCTGACCCGCGACAACATCCGCTGCGAGGGCGGCGAGCGCATCCGCGGCATCCGCGTCGATGCGGTGACGATGGGCCTCGGTCCGCAGACCAACGTGGTGGTGGTCGAGGTCGACCGCTACGGCGACGCCTCGCCCTATGCCCTGCGGCTGGTCCGCTCGCCCACCGATGACCGGCCGCCGGCGGACTTCGACCCGATGCTGTCCCGGGCCACCTTCTCGTTCAAGGCCGAGTGCCCGTCCCCCTTCGACTGCAAGCCTGTCTGCGGCTGCAGCGACGCGCGCGAACCGCTGCCCCAGATCGATTATCTCGCCAAGGATTATGAAAGCCTGCTGTCGGTCATGCGCGACCGGATGGCGCTGCTGGCGCCGGACTGGACCGAACGCAATGCCGCCGACGGGATGGTCGCGGTGCTGGAACTGCTGGCCTGGATCGGCGACCAGATCTCATGGGCCCAGGACGCCGCCCACAACGAGGCGTTTCTGGACCGCTGCCGGTCGCGCATCTCGCTGCGGCGGCTGGCCCGGCTGGTCGATTATCTCATCGGTGAGGGCTGCAACGCGCGGGTGCATGTCCATCTTGCTGTCTCGGCCGACGTCGTGCCGCTGCTGCCGGGCGACCCGCCGGCCGTGCCGCGCAGCACGCCGGTCGCCACCTTCCTTCCCGATGCCGGCATCACCGTGCCCAACATATTCGATGATATCGCCGGGGCCGATGCTGTCTACGAGACGATGGAGAACATCCCCGCGCTTTTCACCCGTCACAACGAGATGCCGTTCTACAGCTGGAGCGATCGCCGCTGCTGCCTGCCCAAGGGCGCGACGCGGGCGACTCTGGACGGGCATTTTCCCGACCTGCGTGTCGGCGAGACGCTGATCTTCGAAGAGATCTTCGGCCCGCGCACCGGCCGGCGGGCCGATGCCGATCCCGCCCACCGGCAGGCGGTGCGGCTCACGGCGGTCGAGGCATTCGACGCGGGCGTGCCGTTGACCGACCCCGTGACCGGTGCGCAGGTGACGTGGATCGAATGGGCTCCCGAGGATGCGCTCGGCTTCCCCCTATGCCTCTCGGCCGAGACCGACCCCGAGTTCGGCGCGGCATTCATCCCCGCCGTCTCGGTCGCGCGCGGAAACATCGTGCTTGCGGACCACGGCCACACGGTTGTGGGCGAACTGCTGGGCGTGGTGCCCGAACCCGCATACCGCCTTGCCCCGCCCGCCGCCTGCGATCCCTGCGTCCGCGAAGCGCCGCGCTTCGCCCCGCCGCGTTTCGAGCCCCGGCTGAGCCTGCGCCCCGTCACGCAGGCCGAGCCATTCGACCCCACGCTGCCGGCGGGCCTGTCGCTGCGGCAGGAACCGGCGCGGGCGCTGCCGCAGGTCGCCCTGACCGGCAGCCCCGGGGGCGACCCTTGGGCGGCGCGGCGCGACCTGCTCGCCTCGGGCCCCTTTGCCGACGAGTTCGTCGTCGAGATCGAGGCCGACGGTACCGCGCAGATCCGCTTCGGCGACGACATCAACGGCCATCGCCCCGAGCCAGAGACTGCCTTTGCCGCGACCTACCGCGTCGGTTCGGGACCCGCCGGGGCGATCGGCGCCGATACCCTGCGCCACATCGCGCTGCCGCTGCCCCAGATATTCCGGGTGCGCAACCCGCTGCCCTCGACCGGCGGCGTCGATCCCGAAACCGCCGCTTCGGTCCGCGCCCGCGCGCCCCATGCCTTCCGCACCCAGGAACGGGCCGTCACCCGCGAGGACTATGCCGAGGTCAGCCGGCGGCTGGCAGAGGTCCAGCGCGCCGCCGCCACCTGGATCCATACGGGAAGCTGGCTGACCGTGTTCGTTTCGGCCGACCGCTTCGGTGACGGGCCGGTGGATGACGCCTTTGCCGGGCGGCTGGCCGGTTTCCTGGAACGCTTCCGGCTGGCCGGCTATGACCTGAACGTCGATCCCCCGATCTTCGTGCCGCTGGAGGTCGAGCTTGGCGTCTGCCTGCTGCCCGGTTTCTTCCGCAGCGACGTGCAGCGCCGGATCCTTGCCGTTCTCGGCTCCGGTACCGCACCCGACGGAACGCCCGGCTTCTTCGACCCCGACCGGCAGAGCTTCGGCCAGACGGTCTGGCTGTCGCCGATCCTGGCCGCGGTCCAAGCCGTGCCCGGCGTCCGAAACGTCCGCGCCAAGGTCTTCCGGCGGCTGGGCGACACCTCCTCCGGCGGGCTGGAGGACGAGTTCCTGACCTTCGAGCGGCTGGAGATCGCGCAACTGGACAACGACCCGAACTTCCCCGAGCGCGGCCAGCTTCGGCTGGAGATCTCGGGGGGATTGTGAGGCTGAGATGGCCGATGGCACCCAAACCCCCTGCGGCTGCTGCGACGGCATCGCCGTCCGCGCCCCGGTCGAGCCCGGGAACGCGCCGCTGCTGCCCGCCATCTCCTACCGCTCGGGTGACTGGCAGAGCTTCCGCGACACCATGCTGGCGCGGCTGTCCTCGGCCGATGCGGGGGCGCTTGCCGGGCTGACCATACGCGACACGCGCGACCCGACGATCGCCCTGATCGACGCCTGGGCTGCCGTCGGGGACATCCTGACGTTCTACAATGAGCGGCTGATGTCCGAGGGCCTGCTGCGCACCGCCGAGGAGCTGGATTCCCTGCATCAGCTGGCACGGCTGATCGGCTACCGGCCCGGGCCGGGCGTGGCCGCCTCGGCCGATATCGCCTTCACGATGGACAGCGCCCCCGGCGCCCCGGCCTCGGTGGTCCTGACGCCTGGCATCAAGGTCCAGTCCACCCCCGCCCAGGACCAGGCGCCGGTCACCTACGAGACCATCGAGGGTATCGAGGCGCGCCCCGCCTGGAACGCGATCCGCCCGCAACTGGAGGCGCCGCAGGTCCTGACCCGGACCATGCGGCGGATCTGGATTGAGGGCACGGCCCTGTCCGCCGCAGCCGGCGACATGGTGTTCTTCGACGCAGCCGGCGGACCGTTCCTTTCGGTCGTCACCCGCATCGAACGGCTTGCCGCCGACCGCGCCGCGGACCCCGACGCCCGGGACTTCACCCTTCTGTGGGTCGAGCCGGTCCTGACCCCGCCCCTGGTCGACGACAGCAGTCCCGTCCTTTCCGCCGGCATCGCGCCGCCCGAACCTGCGCTGAGCTATCTCGGACGCATCCTGTCGACCGCCGAGTTCGCCGCCGAGGTCACGGCGGCCGGGCATGACGAGGCCAGGCTGTTCGAGGTCTATGGAACCCTTGAAGCGGACCGGCCGACGATCACGCTGCTCAGGGCCCATGCCCCGGTGTTCGGGCACGCGGCGCCGCCATTCTCGACGCTGCCACCGGCGCTGACGGGTACGGTGCCGAATTACGAGGTCAAGGACGGCGTCGTTGTGGCGAACGGCGTCATCGACGGGCCCTTCAAGGGCAAGTCGGCCGCTTGGGCCGATGGTGCGCTTGCGGTGCTCGACACGGGCTCGGACGGCACGATCTTCGTCGAAGGGGCGCAGCCGCTGCTGGCCAACGGCTCGACGGTGATCCTGCGCGATGGTGACAACTGGGGCGCCTATACCGCCCGCGCGGTGGCCGAGACCTCGCTGTCGCGCTTCACTGTCTCGGGCAAGGCAATGCGGCTGCAACTGTCGTCCAGGACCGGGTTCGACAAGATGACGATCCGCGGCACCACCGTCTATTTCGCCGCCGAAACCGTGACCGTCGGCCGCCCCCGCCTGTCCGCCCCGGTCAGTGACGGGTCATCGGAGCCGATGCGGCTGCACGGCTATGCGCCGGGCCTGCAGGTCGGCCGGCGCATCGCCCTCACCGGCCGGAGAGTCGGGGACGGCGGGGCCGGAACCACGGCAATGGCGACGCTGGAGGAGGTGACGCATGATTTCTCGGCCGGCGGCGGCACGGCGATCCGGTTCTCTCCGGCGCTGCCAGGACCGTTCCTGCGCGACTCGGTCAGGATCAACGCCAATGTCGCAAAGGCGACCCACGGCGAAAGCGTGGCCGAGCTTCTTGGCGATGGCGACGCCACCGTGCCGTTCCTCAGTGTGACGCTGAAGCAGGCGCCGCAGACCCATGTCACCGACAACTCGGCCTCGGGCGCCGCGCCGACACTGGAGGTGCGGGTCAACGACATACGCTGGGCCAGGGTCGACAACCTGCTCGGCGCGGGCCCGCAGGACCGGGTCCATACGACCTCGACGGACGCCGCGGGGCGGACCACGGTGCGCTTCGGCGATGGCATCAACGGCGCGCGGCCGCCCACCGGACGGCAGAACCTGCGCGCCACCTACCGCAAGGGACTGGGCCTTGCCGGTCGGGTCAAGGCAGGGCAGCTGAATGTTCTGATGAGCCGCCCCCTGGGCCTGATCGGCGCCGTCAACAGCCTGCCCTCGTCGGGCGGCGCCGATCCCGAGCCCCCCGAGGGGATTCGCCGGAACGCGCCGCTGACCGTACGGACGCTGGACCGGGCGGTGTCGGCGATCGACTTCCAGGACTTCGCGCAGGGCTATGCCGGCATCGCCAAGGCCGAGGCGCGGCTTCTGGCCAGTGGCGTCACGCAGACCGTGCACCTGACCGTGGCCGGAGAGGAGGGCGAGCAGATCCTGCCCGGCTCGGCGCTGCACGACGGGCTCTCGGCAGCCATCGCCAGCCATGCCGATCCCTATCGCCGGGTGCTGGTATCGAGCTATCGCCCCGCCACCTTCCACCTGGGCGCGCGGGTCAAGGTCGATCCCGACTTCATCGCCGGGGATGTCCTTGCCGCCGTCCGCGACCGCCTGCGCGACCGGTTCGGCTTTGCGGCGCGCAGCTTCTCGCAGGCGGTCTGGATGTCCGAGATCGTGGCCGAGATCCACGCGGTCCCGGGCGTGGTCGCCGTGGACATGACCGGGCTGTGGCGGGACCTCGACCCGGACGGCATGCCGCAGCCGGAGGCGAACCTGCCGGGGCTGGTGGCCGAGGGCATGAGGCTTCTGCCCGACGGCTCGGCACTGGGTGCCGAGCTGCTGACCCTCCACCCCGGCGCCCTCGACAGACTGGTGATCCTGCCATGACCCTGTTTTCGCCCGACCAGATCCATGCCCGCCTGCCGGCGATTCTGCGCCTTCGCGACGGCCAGTCCGATGGCGCGCTGAAGGACTTGATCGGCATTCTCGGGCTTCAGGCCGCGATCCTGGAGGAAGATGTCCGCCGCCTGTACGACGACCAGTTCATCGAAACCTGCGCGCCCTGGCTGACCGCCTATATCGGCGACCTGATCGGCTTCCAGCCGATCCACGGCGTCACCCCGCAGATCGCGAACCCGCGCGCCCTGGTTGCCGGCGAGATTGCGCGGCGCAAGCGCAAGGGAACGGTGGTGGCGCTGGAATCGCTGTCGCGCGACGTCACCGGCTGGCCCGCCCATGCGGTCGAATATTACCAGCGGCTGGTGTGGACGCAGAACATGAACCATGTCCGGGCATCGTCCTTCGGGTGGCCTGCACTGACCGCGCCCGATCCGCTGCGCCCGGTCGACCGCGCCTTCGACACCTCGGCGCGGACGGTGGACGTGGGCCGCATCGCCAGCGGCGAGGGGCGGCACAACATCCGCAGCATCGGCATCCACCTGTGGCGGTTGGCGGCGGTGCCCGTCCGCAACGCCCCGGCAGCCGCGCTGGACGGGCACCGCTGGTTTTTCTCTCCGCTCGCGGCCAGCCAGCCGCTGTTCGCGCAGGGGCGGACCGAGACCGACATCGCCCATCTCGCCACGCCGCTGGACGTGCCGGACGCCATCCCGATCCTCGGCCTGCGCGACCACCTTTCCGCTTTCTATCCGCGCGACATCACCGTGACCGCCGACGGGCTGGAAATTCCGGTCAGCGAGGTCCGCGCCGCGTATCTGGCCGACGAGGGCGCGGCCTGGGCCCATGACCCGCCCAATGGCATCTACATCGACCCCGAGCGCGGGCGCATCGCCTTTCCCTCGGCGCAGCCGGCGCCGGCCGAGGTGCTGGTGTCCTTCAGCCATGCTGTCCCGCATCTGATCGGCGGCGGCAGCTACGACCGCGCGGCCAGCCTCGACGCCGGGCTGGCGCCGGCCGTGCAGGCGGTACATGGCGACGTGCTGCAGGCCGCCATCGACAGCGTTGCCGGTGGCGGCGGCGTCGGGATCACCGACAACGGGCGTTTCGCCGAAACCATTTCGCTGAACCCGGACCCAGACGTCCGGCTGGGGGTGCAGGCGGCGAACGAGCAGCGGCCGACGATCATCGCGGGCGGCAACATCCTTGTCACCGGCGGCGCCTCGGCCGAGGTGGTGCTGAACGGCCTGCTGATCGCGGGCGGCGCGATCCGGGTGCCGGCGAGCGCCGGGATCCGGCGGCTGATCCTCAGTCACGTGACGTTGGTCCCTGGGCTGACGCTGGACGCCAATGGCGACGCCGTCTCGCCCGGCACGCCGTCGCTGGTCGTCGAGGCGCCGAACGTGGCGGTCGAGATCACGTCCTCGATCCTCGGCGGAATCCGCTGCGTGGCCGATTCGGAAGTCGCTCTGGCCGACACGATCGTGGACGCGGGCGCGCCCGGCAACGTGGCCTTTTCGGCGCCCAACGGGCTTTCGGCGGGCGGAACGCTGCAGGCGGTGGCCTGCACGTTGATCGGCAAGGTTCACGCCCGGCAGATGCCGCTGATTTCCAACAGCATCCTCGACGCGCGCCTGGCCGCGGGCGACGGCTGGACCCTTCCGGTGCGGGCCGAACGCGTGCAGGTCGGCTGCATCCGCTTCTCGGTCACGCCCCCCGAGGCCCGCACGCCGCGCCGCCATCGCTGCCTTCCCGAAGGCGCGCGGCCCGCCGAAAGGACTTGGGCGCAGCCGATGTTCACCGACCGCCGCTATGGCCGCCCGGCGTATATGCAGCTGTCGCGCGGCATCCATCCCGGCATCGCGACCGGCGCGGACGATGGCGGCGAGATGGGCGCCCATCACGGGCTGTTCGCCCCGCAGCGGATGGCGAACCTCAAACTCAGGCTGGACGAATACCTGCCGGTCGGCATGGAGGCCGGGTCGTTCTTCGAAAACTGACAGTCGGAAAGGAGTTCTGACATGACATTGGACATTTCCGGCAGAACATTCGACCCGCGCGACAACCACAACGAGCTCCTCCTTGCGCAAGGCAAGCTTACGCTCGACAGCGAGCAGAACGAGGCCGCCCTTGCGCGCGACCGGCGCTGGCGGGTCGAGACCATGGATCTGGTCGGCCACGCCGGCTATCCGGCGTGGCTGCCCGACAGCTTCCGGATCACCATCGGCGCGGGCGGCGGGCTTCAGATCGGGGTCGGCCGCATGTATGTGGACGGCTTCCTGGCCGAGAACCACGGGCTTCCCGCCGCCCAAGGCGGGACCGAGGATTTCGATGCGCCTCATGCCGAGCTGCGCTCGTCCACCGCCTTGCCCCTCGACCAGCAGCCCTATCTTCCCGGCGGCACCGCACCCGACCCGGCCGCGGGTGACGTGCTCGTCTATCTCGACGTCTGGCGTCGCGAGGTCGATCACCTCAAGGACCCCTCGCTGGTCGAGCCCGCGGTCGGCGTCGATACCGCCGGCCGACTCCAGACGGTCTGGCAGGTCAAGGCGCTGAGCGTCCCCGAGGGCGTGACCTGCGCCACGCCGGACGACGAGATCGACGCCTGGCAGGCCGAGATCCAGCCTTCCACCATCCGGCTGACGACCCTGCTGGTTCCGGTGGCCGATCCCGGCAACCCCTGCGACATCCCCTCCGGCCAGCGCCTGCGCACGACCGAGAACCGCACCTATCGGCTGGCCACCCATGGCCTGCACGCGGATGGCCGGCCGCTGCTGAAATGGTCGCGCACAAATGGATCGGTGGCGACCCGCGTCACCACCCTCGACAGCGCCACGCAGATCACGGTGGCCGAGGTCGCGCGCGACGACGTCCACCGCTTCGCCCCCGGCGACTGGTTCGAGATGACGGACGACCGGCTGGAGTTCGCCGGATTGCCGGGGCTGATGCGGATGGTCGAGACGGCCGATCCGGCGACCGGGCTCATCACCTTCCAGGGCCCGGTCCCCGCCGGCACCTTCCCCGCCAACGCCGATGGCCTGCCCGATCCCGACCGCAACCTGCGCATCATCCGCTGGGACCAGAAGGGAGAGGTCCGCGCCTCGGGCGGCGCGCTGCTGGAAGATCTGGACAATCCGCTCGGCCCCGGAGTGTTCCCGGTTCCGCCCGCGGGCGAGTTCGTCGAACTCGAGGCCGGGATCGCCGTCGAGGTCTCCTTTGCGCCCGGCCCGCGGAAGGTCCGGGTGGACGATCACTGGATCTTCCGCGCCCGCGCCGCCACCGGCACGATCGAGATCCTGAACGCGGCGCCGCCCGTCGATACGCACCACCACCATGCCCGGCTTGCAGTGGTGGAAGGCGGGGCAGGCGGCTGGGTCGAGCCGATCGACGATTGCCGCAACCCGATCGACACCGACGAGGAATGCTGCTGCACCTTTGTCGTCGCGCCCGGCGAGTCCATTCAGCAGGCCATCGACCAGTTGCCGCCCTCGGGCGGCTGCATCTGCCTGAAGCCCGGCACCCACACGCTGCAGCAGACGCTGGTTCTCGGGCGGTCGGGCGTCACCCTGCATGGCGAGGCGAAGGGCGTCGTCCTGCAGGCGCCGGGCGGCGATCCGGCGCTTCGGATCACGGGAACGGTCCGCGAGCCCGCCGCCCGCAACCGCATCGCGACCATCACCTTCGTCGGCGACGATGTGCCGGCGGGCAACGGCGGTCTGCTCGACGTCAGCGGGGCCGATGATCTGGTGGTGTCCGACTGCCGCTTCTCGGCTGCCCCCGAGCCGGTGGGCATCGCCATCCGCATCGCGGCCTCGGACGAGGTGACCGTCCGGAATTGCCGCATCGACAGCGCCGTGACCGGCATCTACGTCACCGAGTCCTCGGGCGACATCGTTGTGCGGGATTGCGGGGTCGAGACCGGCCGGGTGGACGGCGGGCCCGGGCTGGTCGGCATCGGCATGGACCGGGCGGCAGGGCCGATCGAGGTTTCTGGCTGCACGATCCGCAACGGCATCGCGGGGATTGTAATCAATGACGACCCCGGCGGCACGCCCTTCTCGCTGGCCTTCCGATCCCGCGTCACCGATTGCACCGTCGAATGTGCGGAAGCGCCCGAAGGCATCCCGCCCGGTGTTGCCATCGGCATCGACATGGCCGCCGAGATGGCCGAGGTGCGGGGCAACCTCGTCCGGTATCCGGGGCAGGGCCATATCGGCATCCGGCTGGCCGCCGCCCGCAGCAGCGCCAGCGGGAACCGCTGCCTCCATGTCGGGCGGGTTCCCAGTGCCGCGACCATCGGCATCCTCGTGGGCGCCAGCGACCCGAACCTCGACATCCCGCCTCAGGTCGAGGATGTCGAGGTGTCGGGCAATGTCGTCGAAGGTCCGCAGACCGGCATCGTGGCGCTGAACACGCAGGAATGCCGGATAACGGGCAACCACGTCGGGGGCGGCGGGGGCGAGGCGGCCGCGCCTGGCATCTTTGCGCAGGATTGCACGGGGCTGGACATCGCCGGCAATGATATCGGCGATTCCAGCGTCGGCATCGGCATCATCCAGGGCGGCCGCTGCCGGATCGCGGACAACCGGATCGAGCGCGGCGGCTTCGGGATCGTGGTGATGAACCAGGATGCCCCGACCGTGACCGGAAACCGCCTGCGCCAGCCTTCGCGCGGCGGCATCCTTGTCGCCGCCGCCACCGCGCGCACGGTCATCGGCGGCAATCGCGTCCTGAACGCAGGCTTTGCGGCGCCGATCGGCACGGGCATCGGCTGCTACCTGGTTCTGGGCGAGACCGCGGTCACCGGCAACGAGGTGATGGACACCGGCCAGGGTCCGGACGGACAGGCGTCGAATATCGCCTGGGGCATCTTCGGCGACCTCGTGCTCGAGGCTCTGGTGGCCGGAAACCTCGTCACCTACGCCGGCGGCCAGACCCGCGACGTGGCCAACGAGGACCGGGCCCTGCGCTATCGCGGGCTGCTGGAGGCGAGCGTTGTCCTTGCCGACCGGCGGATCGTGCTGGGGTTCCCGATCAAGATCCTCGGCAACAGCTTCACCGGCAGCGGCGCGACCGCCCTGGTCGAGATCCTGTCGCAGCAGCTGACCGACACCACGAACATCCGGTTCGAGCGGGTCACCTTCTCGGACAACTACTGCATGCATTTCTCGCTGCCGCCCAGCGACAACCGCGCCACCGTCTCGCTGACCGGGCGGCACGCCGCGGTGGTCGGCAATCAGATCAAGTCGCTGGTTGGGGAATACTTCCCGGTCAACCTGAACTTCATGGATGCCACCTATGTGGGCAACGTCGCCGAAAACGTTCCCGTCCAGGGCGGCTTCGTCCCGACCCCGACCAACAGCTTCAACCTGGATACCTGAACCAGGATTGCGGAGTGACCCCGATGACCCTTGCCGAACTGATCGAAACCCAGCTCAAGGACATCCAGACCACCATGCGCGATGCGCAGCGGGCCACCCGCACCGCCGAGGATCTCGCCCTTCCGGCGAAGACCCTCGAAGCGCGCATCGCCCGGATCAACGGGCGGATCGAGCGTTTGCAGGCGCAACGCGACGAGACGGCGAGGCGGCTGGAGACGGCGATCGCCGAACAGACGGAACTGCGCGACCGTCTGGAAAGGGAGGCGAAGAACTGGTCCGACCAGCCGCCCCGCTAGGCTGCTGGTTCGAAGAGATCGCGGCAAGGCTCCGGACCGGGATTGTTTTACGCTTGGGCGCGCGTTTCAGGCTGCTGTTGTCATTCAGGTCGGCCGATGCTGCTGCGCCTTCGAACCATTCTCTGGTCTGCCTGTCCGAAGAGGACATTCCGGGGCGTGGGGAACAGCGTGACGCTTTGGCGGTTGGTAGGATGATGCAGCCTTGAAACGGAAAGCGCCGTGGCCGACCCCCGGATGGAACCTGACAGCATGGCGGCGCCCGCCAGGGGGCAGGGGGGTGCCGATCCCCAGGGCATGGCAGGACCGCACAAAGGGGCTGCCGAGACCCCCGCAGGCCCCGCCGCCCTGATTGCCGGTCTTGCCGAACCCTTCGACGATATCGATGACGATCTTGCCGCGCTCTTCGACCGCTTCGCCGATCGCCGCATCATCCTTCTGGGCGAGGCGAGTCACGGCACGGCCGAGTTCTACCGTGCCCGCGCGGCGATCACCCGGCGGCTGGTCAGCCGTCACGGCTTCGGGATCATCGCCTGCGAGGCCGACTGGCCCGACATGGCCGTGCTGGACCGCCGGGTGCGCGACCGTCCCGGACCTGCATCCTCCGAGCCGTTCCAGCGCTTTCCCCGCTGGATGTGGCGGAACACCGAGTTCGCCGCGCTGGTGGACTGGCTGCGGAACGAGAACGCGGGCCGCGCGCCGGAAGACCGCGCGGGGCTCTACGGGCTCGACCTTTACAGTCTCGGCGCCTCGATCGAGGCGGTGCTGGGCTATCTGGACCACCATGACCCGGAAGCGGCCGGGATCGCGCGGCGGCGCTATGGCTGCCTGACACCCTGGGCCGAGGAGCCCGAGCATTACGGCAGCGCGGTGCTGCGCCGCCGTTATGGCAGTTGCGAGGAGGCCGTGGTCGCCCAATGCCGCGAGATCCTGCAGCGCGGGATCGAGGGCGACCCCGAGGGCTATCTGGACGCGGCGCAGAACGCCCGGCTCGTCAGCGCGGCGGAACGCTATTACCGCGCCATGTACCAGGGGGGCGCCGCCTCGTGGAACCTGCGCGACCGGCACATGTTCGAGACGCTGGAACAGATCCTGAAGGCGCGCGGGCCTCGGGCGCGGGCTGTCGTCTGGGCGCACAATTCGCATATCGGGGACGCGCGGGCCACGGCGATGGGACGCGGCATGGGCGAGCTGAACCTGGGCCAGCTCTGCCGCGAGCGCTTCGGGAAGGACGCCGCGCTGATCGGCTTCGGCACCGCCACCGGCACCGTCGCCGCGGCCGACGACTGGGGCGACGAGATGGAAGTGATGAAGGTCCGCCCGCCGCTGCCCGGCAGCTGGGAGGCGCTGTGCCACGCGGCCGGCATCCCGCGCTTCCTGGCCGATTTCGGCGGCGCGCCCGAGCGCCTTCCCGGCAGCCTGCTCGAACGCTTCATCGGCGTGATCTACCGCCCCGGAACCGAGCGCCAGAGCCATTACATGGAGGCCGATCTGCCGCGCCAGTTCGACGCCTGGGTCTGGTTCGACCGCAGCACGGCACTGACGCCCACGCCTCACGGCGGCGACGCCGACCCTGCCGCGCAGGCCGACCCCGGAGATGCGGAGATGTTTCCCTCGGGCCTGTGACAAGGCCGCAGACGCGGCAAAGATGGATGCGCGGTGGAACGCAGGGGCGGTGGAACGGTTGAGCCTCGTGCAGCCGCCTGCCGCAACCGGCGGGAGCCGCCCCGAGGAGCCGCCCATGCCCGACAGCGCAGCCGCATCGCAACCCCGCAGCGTCGTGATCACCGGGGCCTCCAGCGGGATCGGCCAGGCGACGGCCGTGGCCTTCGCGCGGGACGGCGCGCGGCTGGTCATCGCCGCGCGCGACGCCGCCGCGCTGGAGGAGGTCGCCGACCGCTGCCGTCAGCTTGGCGCCGAAGCCCTTGTCGTGCCCACCGACGTGACGCAGGCCGACGAGGTCGCCGAGCTTGCCCGCCGCGCCCTCGATTTCGCGGGCGGCATCGACGTCTGGGTCAGCAACGTCGGCGTGGGCGCGGTCGGCGCCTTCCACGAGGTGCCGCTGGACGCGCATGAGCAGATCATCCGCGCCAACCTGATCGGCCACATGAACGACGCCCATGCGGCGATCCCGATCTTCCTGCGGCAGGGCCACGGGACCTTCGTGAACATGATCTCGCTGGGAGGCTTCGCCGCCGCGCCCTTCGCCGCCGCCTACAGTGCCAGCAAGTTCGGCCTGCGGGGATTCGCCGAGGCGCTGCGGGGCGAGTTGGCGCCCCATCCGCATATCCATGTCTGCGATGTCTACCCGGCCTTCGTGGATGCGCCCGGCATCGCGCATGGCGCCAACTACACGGGGCGCGAACTATCCGCACCGCCGCCGCTGATAAACCCGCGCCGGGTGGCCCGGGTGATCCTGGGCCTTGCCGACCGTCCCCGGCCCACGACGATGATCGGGATGCCGACCGCGCTGGTGCGGCTGGGCCACGCGATCTCGCCCGAGGCGAGCACGCGGCTGATGGCGCGCTTCATGCGGTCCTACCTTTCCGACGCGCCGCCTGCGCCGCGCACCAGCGGCAACCTGTTCGCGCCCCCGGCCGATCCGGGCGGCATCGACGGCGGGTTCAGGTCGCCCGGCCAGCGCGCGGGCGCCGTGGCGGCGCTGGCCGGGCTTGCCCTTGCCGGGGGACTCGCGCTGGCGCTCAGCCGCCCGGGCCGCCGGTCGCGCAGGAGGAACCGGCGATGACCGAGGCGACCTATCCGCCGCTCGACATACCCAAGCCCGTGGCGCAGGACCTGTGGATCGTGGACAGCGGCCCGATGCGGGCGATGGGCGTGATCCCCATCCCCGTCCGCATGACCGTTGTCCGGCTGGAGAACGGAGACCTCCTGCTGCATTCCCCGACGCGTCATGTGCCGCAGTTGCAGGCCGCGCTGGAAAGCCTCGGCCCGATCCGGCACCTGGTCGCGCCCAACATCGTTCACTGGACCTTTCTCAAGGAATGGCAGCGCCAGCTTCCCGGAGCCCTCACCTGGGCCGCGCCGGGCCTGCGGCAGCGGGGAACGATCAGGCGCTCGGGCGTGCGCCTCGACCGTGATCTGCACGAAGGCCCGCTGCCCGACTGGCCCGAGGGACTCGACCGCATCATCGTGCCCGGCGGCGGCGGTTTCCGCGAGGTCGCGCTGTTCCACCGCCCCAGCCGGACACTGATCCTCGTGGACCTCGTGCTGAACTTCGAACCCGGAAAGCTGCCGTTTCCCCTGCGGCCCTTCGCGCGGGCGATGGGCATCACCGCCCCGGACGGCAAGGCCCCCGCCTATCTGCGCGCGGTCGTCAGGATGGGCGGAGGCCGGGCGCGCGAAGCCGGGCGCGGGCTGCTGGCCACGAACCCCGAGCGGGTGATCTTCGCGCACGGCAAGTGGTTCGACCGCGACGCAGGGGTCCGGCTGGAACGCTCGCTGCGCTGGCTGACCCGCTAAGGCTGGGCGTTTCATTGCCGCTCAACAGTCGTTGATAAAATTAGTCGGCATTATTGACACCGGCGTCCTTGCTTCATAATCCGCAGCAGGCGCGACGGCAGACGCCACGCGCCCCTGCCCAGGAAAGGACGCGTTCATGCGCATGATCTTGTCGGCCGCCATTGCGGCGCTGATGGCCTCTGCCGCTTCTGCCGAAGTCACGGTCGAAACCGCCCAAGGGCCCGTGGCCCTGCCCGGCACGCCCGAAAAGGTGGCGGCGCTCGATCTCGGCGTGGCCGACTCGATGATGGCGCTGGGCGTGACGCCTGCGGCGGTGCCCGATAAGCTTTACCTCGATCACCTGCAGCCCTTGGCGCAGACTGCGGCCCCTGCCGGCACCCTGCAGGAGCCGGACCTGGAAAAGCTCGCCGCGCTGAACCCCGACCTGATCGTGGTCGCCAACCGCTCGGCCGTGAAGAAGGACGCGGTGGCGCAGGTTGCCCCCGCCATCGACATGACCGTGGACGGCGCCGACCTGATCGCCGATGCCAAGGCCCGGCTGACGGGCTTGGCCGCACTGTTCGACAAGCAGGCCGAGGGCGAGGCGCTGACCGCGGCGCTGGACGGCAAGCTCGCCGCGCTGGCCGAGGCCGGCAAGGACAAGGGCAGCGCGCTGGTGGTGCTGACCAATGGGCCGAAGATGTCGGCCTATGGCAAGGGCTCGCGCTTCGGCTGGATCTACGAGGTCACCGGTCTGCCGCAGGTGGACGCAACGCTGAAGTCAGAAGCCAATCACGGTGATGCCATCAGCCATGAATTCATCGCGCAGGCGAACCCCGACTGGCTGTTCGTTCTGGACCGCGGCGCGGCCATCGGCGCGGATGAGCCCTCGGCCCAGGCCACGCTGGACAACGAACTGCTGCACCGAACCAATGCGTGGAAGAACGGGCACGTGGTCTATCTGCCGGCCGACAACGTTTATCTCGCGCCCGGCGGCTATACCGCGTTGACCGAGACGCTGGACGCGCTGACGGCGGCCCTGTCGGAATGACCGCCCGCCCGCTCGCCGCGGGGCTCGTCCTGGCGCTGCTGGTGCTGGCGAGCCTCGGCCTCGGGGCCGCGCAGATCGGCCCGGGTGCTGCGGCGGGCGAGGGCTGGACGACGCTGGTGCTGATGGAATCGCGCCTGCCGCGCACGCTGGCGGTGCTGCTGACCGGCGCGGCGCTGGCGGTGGCGGGCGTCGTGATCCAGAGCCTCGTGCGGAACCGCTTCGTCGGCCCCGACACGGCGGGCACGGGCGAAAGCGCAGCGCTGGGCCTGCTGGCGATCACGCTTCTGGCGCCGGGCGCGCCCATCTGGGTCAAGATGGTGGTGGCGAGCCTGTCGGCCATGGCGGGCACGGCGCTGTTCCTGCAGATCGTCCGCCGCCTGCCGGTGCGCGAGGTGATGCTGGTTCCCATCGCGGGGCTCGTCCTGTCGGGCATCATCGGCGCCGTCGTGACCTGGATCGCCTGGGAGGCGGACCTGCTGCAATTCGTGGGCACCTGGCTGATGTCGGGCGAGTTCTCGGGCGTCATCGCCGGCCGCTATGAATTGCTCTGGGTCGCAGGCGCGGCAGCGGGGCTGGCCTGGTTCGCGGCCGACCGCTTCGCCATCCTGTCGCTGGGCGACCAGGTCGCGACGGGGCTGGGGCTGTCCACGCGGGGGGTGATGCGGCTGGGGATGGTGGTGGTCTCGGTCGTCTCGGCCATGGTGGTGACGACCGTGGGCATGATCCCCTTTGTCGGGCTGGTGGTGCCGAACATCGTCGCGCGGGTCATGGGCGACAACCTGCGCGCCTCGATCCCCGTGGTGGCGGCAGGGGGCGCAGGCCTTCTGCTAGCCTGCGACCTGGTGGGAAGGATCGTCCGCCATCCCTATGAAATCCCGGTCGGCACGATCCTGGGCGTAGTGGGCTCGGTCATCTTCCTGTGGCTTCTCTACCGGCCGGCTGTCCGTGGATAGGGCCGCGGCCACTTTGATCGCCGCGCTGCTGGCGCTGCTGGCAACCGCGTCCCTGGTCTGGATGTTCCAGGGGATCGGCGGCGGCAACCGCGCCTTCATCCTGCAGCTGCGCGGCACCAAGCTGGCCGGGCTGGTGGTCGTCGGCGCGGCCACCGGGATCGCCACGGTGCTGTTCCAGACGGTCGCCGCGAACCGGGTGCTGACGCCCTCGATCATGGGCTTCGACGCGCTTTATGTGCTGCTGCAGACGGCCATGGTCGCCGCCCTGGGCGTCGCGGGCTTTGCCGCGCTGCCGGCGGGGGCGAAGTTCCTGGCCGAGGTCGCGGCGATGTCGCTGCTGGCGGCGGCGCTGTTCGGCACGCTTCTGGGCCGGGGCGCGCGGGACATCCCGCGCACGATCCTGACGGGCGTGATCCTGGGGGTGATGTTCCGCTCACTGTCCAGCTTTCTGGCCCGTGTCATGGACCCCAATGCCTTCGCCACCGTGCAGGCGGCGAGCTTCGCAAGCTTCGGCAGCCTCGATGCGGTGCTTCTGCCCGTCGCGGGCGCAATCGCCGGGCTTTGCGTCGCGGCGGCGCTGTGGCTCGCGCCGCGTCTCGACGTGCTGGCACTGGGGCGCGAGCCCGCGATCTCGCTGGGGCTGCGCTTCGACCGGCTGGTGCTGGTGGTGCTGGGGCTGGTGGGGACGCTGGTCGCCGTCTCGACCGCACTGGTGGGGCCGGTGGCATTCTTCGGCCTGCTGGTCGCGGGGCTCGCGCATGGGCTGGCGCCGTCTGCCCGCCACGCGGTGCTGCTGCCCGCCGCCGCCTTGATCGGCGCGGCAATCCTTGTGACCGGCCAGACGCTGTTCGAGCGCCTGATGGGGCAGGCCGCGACCCTGTCGGTCGTGGTCGAGTTCGCGGGCGGGTTGTTCTTCCTGTTCCTCCTTCTGAAAGGACGTGTCCGATGATCCGCATCGAAGGCGTGAGCCATCGCATCGGCGCCGCGCCGATCCTGCACGACATCGACCTGACCCTGCCGCGCGGCAAGCTGATCGCGCTGATCGGGCCGAATGGCGCGGGCAAGTCCACGCTGCTGCGGCTTGTCGCCCGGCTGGAGCCCCTGCAGGCGGGCCGCATCGAGATCGACGGGCTGGACCTTGCGACCACGCCGACCGAGCGGCTGGCCCTGACCATGGCCGTCATGGGCCAGCAGACCCATGTCGCCAGTCGGTTGCGGGTGGCGGAACTGGTGGGATTCGGCCGCTGGCCCCATCACCACGGCCGCCCCAGAGCCGCCGACCGTGCGGCTGTCGAGGCGGCGCTCGAAGCCTTCGGGCTGGCGCCGCTGCGCAACCGCTTCCTGGACGAGATCTCGGGCGGGCAGGCGCAGCGTGCGCATCTGGCGATGACCTTCGCGCAGGGCACCGACTGGCTGCTGCTGGATGAGCCGCTGAACAATCTCGACATGGCCCATTCCCGCGCGCTGATGGCGCGGCTGGCGGACCTGGTGCGCGGCAGCGGTCGCAGCGTCGTGACGGTCGTGCACGAGGTCAACTATGCCGCTGCCTGGGCCGACCATGTGGTCGCCATGAAGGGCGGCCGGGTCGTGGCCGAGGGCCCGCCCGAGACGGTCCTGACCGAGCCGGTTCTGTCCGCCCTGTATGACACCCCTGTCGAGGTCATGCGCCACGACGACCGCCCGCTGGTCCTGCATCATCACTGGCACGACCAGCTTGGCACGCCGCTTCCGGTCCGGACCGACACCGACCGACCCACCCTGCATTGAGGACCGCCATGATCTCGACCGCCCGCTATCCCACCCCGAACGCCTCGAAATACGTTCAGCAGCTCGCCAAGCACTTCGCTCACAAGATCGAGGTCCGCGCGGAGGCGGACTCCGCGGCCTTCGAGATGGAGGCTGGCAGCGTCCGGCTTCGCGCCGAGGATGGCGCCTTCGTTGCCCGGGTGGAGGCCGAGGACGCCAAGGGCATCATCAATCTGCGCTATGTCATCGACAAGCACCTGGTGATCTTCGCCTTCCGCGACGGCTTCACCGGGCTGGAATGGCGCATGACAGGCGACTGAGGCACTGCCGCCACCGCTGGCGATTATGCCCGCGCCGACGAAAAGGCGCTGCCGCCCGTTGGCGCTTGAGCCATAGGCGGGGCAGAGGGGGAATCACCCTGCGCAGCTCGGGCGCGCCGGCCATGAGCCAGCCGATCGCTAAGGGTCAGGGACGGGATCAGCCGACGGCGGGAATGCGGCCTGCTTGGCCGTGACTGCAATACTTCCTGTATCCGCAGCCCCAACTGGTGCGACTCCGGCCTGCACAGGGTCAACTCGGCGCACAGACACAAGTATTGTCTTGCGGCAATTGCATCTGAGCCAGGCGCTTCCATCCGCCAAGGCGCAACGGTGCCGGATATGTTCGCAGCACATGTCCCTGTGGCGACACTTGGTTCTGGACCGACAGCGGGGCCGGTCCAGGGATAAGCGGTTTCGCGTCAGGCGAAGAACTGGGCCCCGTTCGCGCTGATCGTCGAACCCGAGATGAAGCCGGCATCGTCGGAGGCAAGGAAGACGACGCAGCGGGCGATTTCCTCGGGCTCGCCCAGGCGGCCGACCGGAATCTGCGGGATGATGCGCTCGTTCAGCACCTTTTCGTCGATGGCGCGCACCATCTCGGTCCCGATATAACCGGGCGCGATCGCGTTGACGGTGATGCCGGCGCGTGCGCCTTCCTGCGCCAGCGCGCGGGTGAAGCCGATGTCGCCCGCCTTGGCCGCCGAATAGTTGGCCTGACCCGCCTGGCCCTTCTGCCCGTTCACCGAACTGATGTTGATGATGCGGCCGAACTTGCGGTCGCGCATCCCGTTCCAGACGCCATGTGTCATGTTGAACAGGCCGGTCAGGTTGGTGTCGATGACCTCTTTCCACTGCTGGGGAGTCATCTTGTGGAACATCGCGTCCCGGGTAATCCCGGCGTTGTTCACCAGAACATCCACGGGGCCGACCTCGGCCTCGACGCGGGCGATGCCTTCGGCGCAGGCGTCATAATCGGCGACTGACCACTTGAACGTGCGGATGCCGGTTTCCTGGGTAAAGGCCTTTGCGGCATCGTCATTGCCTGCATAATTGGCCGCGACTTCATAGCCTGCGTCTTTCAGAGCCCTTGAAATCGCCGCACCGATTCCACGCGAACCGCCGGTCACCAAAGCAACTCTCGCCATCATCCCCTCCAACTTGGCGTGAAATCGTCTTTCTTCTAAGGGGTAGGGGGAGAAAGAATGTTGCGCAAGAGGCCGTTTACACTTTCGGCTCGTGCCCTGTCCTCAGCGCCGGGCGGCGGCATTCGGTGCCTGCCACGGCGGAGAGATCGTGGGCGCGCCGAAATAGAAGCCCTGCAGGCAATCAATCCCCAATTGGATCAGGAAGGCGGCGTCATTGGCGGTTTCCACATGCTCGGCAACCGTGAACATGTCGAAATGGCTGGCAATGGACATCAGCGCGCGGGTGAGCACCTGGTTGTCGGGATGCTCGGCGATCTCGCGGATGAACTGCCCGTCGATCTTGATGAGGTCGAACGAGAAGTCCCGCAGGTAGCGGAACGAGGTGTAGCCCGCACCGAAGTCGTCCAGCGCGAAGCTGACGCCCGCCTGCTGCAATTCGCGCATGAACTGGCGGACCTGCTCGGGCAGCCCCATGGCCGAGCTTTCGGTGATTTCCAGGATCAGCCGCTCGGCCACCGTCTTGTCCTCGGCCACCCCGCGGCGCAGCGTCCGCAGCCAGTCGGGATAGCCAATGGAACGGGCCGACATGTTGATCGACAGCCGCAGCCCCGGTTCCTCGGCCAGCGCCCGCAGCCCCAGCGCCAGCGCAAGGCAGTCGATCTGCCGCCCCAGTTCGCCCAGCTCCGCCACGGGCATGAAGTCGCGCAAGGGAATGATCCGGCCGGTTTCGTCGATGATGCGGATCAGCCCTTCGTGGAAGGCGGGGCGGTCGGTGCGGCTGGCCTGGACGATGGGCTGAAAGGCCAGCACGCCGTCGCCCCGTTCGACCGCGCGGCGCACGGTCGCCATCGTCAGCCGCGTCTGGTGGTCGACCGCGAAATCCAGCGGAGAGCCTTGCCCGGCGGGCGCCTGTCCATCTTCGAATCGCATCGCTGCCCCCTTGTCCTGAACGAGACTCTGGCAAGGATCGGCAAAGAAACCGTAAATGCCAGACGTGATCTGGGAAGAGGATTAACGGGTCATTCCGCCAGCATCTGGTCCACCAGCGCCAGCGCCGCCGGAGAGGACCAGTCGGCGTCCCCGGTCATCCGCGCGACCTCGCGCCCTTCGGCGTCGATCAGGATCGTGACCGGCATCGCCATGACCCCGAAGGCGCGCGCCAGCGCCATCTGCGGGTCGGTCAGCCTGGGCAGGTCCGTCACGCCCGATTCCTGAAAGAAGCGGTTGATCGCGGCCTCGGTGTTGCGGCCCGAGGCGACGGTCAGGACCTCGAACCCCTCGCCGCCCCTGGCCTTCTGCAGGGCGTCGAGCGAAGGCATCTCCTCGCGGCAGGGGGCGCACCAGGTCGCCCAGAAGTTCAGCAGGACGACCTTGCCCTTCCAGTCGGCCAGCCGGTGCGTGCCGCCGTCCAGATCGGTGAACTCGACCTCGGGCACCGGCGCCGCCTCGGACTCGATCAGCTTCGGCAGGCCTGCGTCGCGGGCGGCCTGCCAGTCCACCGGCCCCGCCACGGCTGCGTTTGCAGCAAAAGCCAGCGACGTATAAAGGGCGAGGGAACGCAACATGTGACCTCCGACAGGACCGATCCGATGACCGACACGCCCGAAAAACCCACGGCCAACACCATGTGGGGCGGGCGCTTCGCCGCGGGTCCCGACGCGATCATGGAGGCGATCAACGCCTCGATCGGCTTCGACCGGCGGCTTTACGCCCAGGACATCCGGGGCAGCCGGGCCCATGCGGCGATGCTGGCCGCGCAGGGCATCATCAGCCCTAGCGATGCGGACGCGATCCGGGAAGGGCTGCTCACCGTCTTGTCAGAGATCGAGGGCGGGCGCTTCCAGTTCCAGACGGCACTGGAAGACATCCACATGAACGTGGAAGCGCGGCTGAAGGAACTGATCGGAGAACCGGCGGGCCGGCTGCACACGGCGCGGTCCAGGAACGACCAGGTGGCGACCGACTTCCGCCTGTGGGTGCGCGACCAGTGCGACGCGGCGTTGGATAGCCTGCGGACCTTGATCCGAGTGCTGGTCGATCAGGCGGATAAGGGCGCGGACTGGGTGATGCCGGGTTTCACCCACCTGCAGACCGCACAGCCGGTCACCTGGGGCCATCACATGATGGCCTATGTCGAGATGCTGGGCCGCGACATCGGCCGCTTCACCGACGCCCGCGCCCGGATGAACGAATCGCCACTGGGCTCGGCCGCGCTGGCAGGCACGGGCTTCCCCATCGACCGCCATGCGACGGCCGAGGCGCTGGGCTTCGACCGGCCCACGGCGAACAGCCTCGACGCCGTCAGCGACCGCGACTTCGCGCTGGAGTTCCTGTCGGCCGCCGCGATCTGCGCCACCCACCTGTCGCGGCTCGCCGAGGAGCTGGTGATCTGGTCCTCGGCCCAGTTCCGCTTCGTGGCCATGTCCGACCGCTGGTCCACGGGGTCCAGCATCATGCCGCAGAAGCGCAACCCCGACGCGGCCGAACTGATCCGCGCCAAGATCGGCCGCATCCTGGGCGCGGCGGTGGCGCTCTTCACGGTGATGAAGGGCCTGCCGCTCGCCTATTCCAAGGACATGCAGGAGGACAAGGAGCAAGTCTTCGACGCCGCCGACACGCTGATGCTGGCGCTGGCCGCGATGACCGGCATGATGTCCGACCTGACCGTGAACCGCGAGCGGCTGGAGGCGGCGGCCTCCTCGGGCTTCTCGACCGCGACCGACCTTGCCGACTGGCTGGTGCGCGAGGCCGGGCTGCCCTTCCGCGACGCCCATCACGCGACCGGCGCGCTGGTCGCCCGCGCCGAGGCGCGCGGCGTGGACCTGCCCGAACTGACACTGGAGGAGATGCAGGCGGTCAACCCGGCGATAACATCTGCCGTGTTCGACGTTTTGGGCGTTCACAACTCGGTCGCCTCGCGGCAATCATACGGGGGAACCGCGCCCGATCAGGTGCGTTCGCAGGTCGCCCGCTGGCGCAAGGCGATGGAGGAATGGTGAGACGACTGGCCTTCGCCCTGGCCGTGGCCCTGTCGGGCTGCGGCGTGGACGGCCCGCCCGAGGTGCCGCGCGTGGCGGACGAGCCGGGCGTGACCGTCACGGGCGATGCCCGCATGGGCGTGGTCTTCACGCCCTGACCGCGCGGCCGGGCAGGGGAGGACCCTTGCCCGCCGCACCCGCCGCGACACGCCGGAACGGCGGCGCGGATCCAGGCAGAAGCGGGCAGAAGACCCGCCCATCACGAGCAGACGAGGCACAAGATGATTGGACGTTTCACTTTGATCGCCGTGGCTCTGGCGGCGCTGTCCGCCTGTGGCGGGGGCGCATCGGGCACGGTCAGCGATTCGGAACAGGTGCTGATCCAGAAGGGCACCTATGTCTATGACCCGAACAAGCGTCACGCCCCGGTATCGCTGTCGGGCGCGGACCTGGTCGGGCTCGAACCCCGCTGATCCAGCCGCATCCGTCCGCACGATTGCGTGCGATCGCCTGACCTGAGGCAAGGGGCGCCGCGGCGCCCTTTGCAAAGCCGCCGGCGCTGGCGCAATATCGTCGCCTGACTGGCGCGATACGGAACGGCATGGATCACTTCAACTACAAGGACGGCGCGCTTCACGCCGAGGACGTCGCGCTGGCCGAGATCGCGCGGGCGGTCGGCACTCCGGTTTATGTCTATTCGACCGCGACGCTCACGCGGCATTTCAACCTGTTCCGGCAGGCCCTAGACTGGACGGACCACTTGGTCTGCTTTGCCGTCAAGGCGAACTCGAACCTTGCCGTGCTGAAGCTGCTGGGTGACCTGGGCGCGGGCATGGATGTCGTCTCGGGCGGCGAATATGCACGCGCCCGTGCGGCGGGCGTGCCGGGCGAGCGGATCGTCTTTTCCGGCGTCGGCAAGACACGCGAGGAAATGGCGCAGGCCATCTGCGGCGGCATCCGCCAGTTCAACGTGGAAAGCGAGCCCGAACTGGCTGCGCTGTCGCAGGTCGCACAGTCCGTGGGCGCGACGGTGCCCATCGCCGTGCGGGTGAATCCGGACGTGGATGCGAAGACCCACGCCAAGATCGCCACCGGCAAGTCGGAAAACAAGTTCGGCATCCCCATCGCGCGGGCGCGCGAGGTTTATGCCCATGCGGCCGCCCTGCCGGGGCTGCAGGTCGTCGGCATCGACATGCATATCGGCAGCCAGCTGACCGACCTCGAGCCCTTCCGTCAGGCCTATACCCGCATGGCCGACCTGTGCCTGGCGCTGCGGGCGGACGGGCACCCGATCATGCGGCTGGACTTGGGCGGCGGCCTCGGCATCCCCTATCGCCGCGACAACGCCGCACCGCCCCTGCCCATCGAATACGGGCAGGTCGTGCGCGAGACGGTGGGCCACCTCGGCTGCGAGATCGAGATCGAGCCGGGGCGCAACATCGCCGGCAACGCGGGGGTGCTGCTCGCCTCGGTCATCTGGACGAAGCAGGGCGAGGGGCGCGACTTCCTGATCGTGGACGCCGCCATGAACGACCTGATCCGCCCGGCCATGTATGACGCGCATCACGACATCCTGCCGGTGCGGGAACGCGCGCCGGGGACCGAGCCCGCGCCCGTGGACGTGGTGGGCCCGGTCTGCGAGACGGGCGACACCTTCGCCCGCGGCGTGCCGCTGCCGCGGCTGGAGGACGGCGAACTGGTCGCCTTCCGCTCGGCCGGCGCCTATGGCGCGGTGATGGCGTCCGAATACAACTCGCGCCCGCTGGTGCCCGAAGTGCTGGTCGCGGGCGAGCGCTTCGACGTCATCCGCCCGCGTCCCACGGTCGAGGAGATGCTGGCCCGCGACCGCATCCCGGACTGGCTGACATGACGCGCCCTTCCCGCCAGCCCCAAGGCCTGCCCCCCGCCGCCCGGCGTGCGGTCGGCCTGACGCTGGCGGGGATGTGGTGGGAACGGCTGGCCCGCGCCTTCTGGGTGCCGGTCACGCTGGCGATGCTGGCCGCGGCCGCGCTGGCCCTGGGGCTGGTCGCGGCGCTGCCGCCCGCGCTGCTGGTCTGGGGGACGCTGGCCTGGGCGCTGGCCTTCCTGGCCTCGGCCCTTGCGGGATGGCGGCGGTTCCGCCGCCCTTCTGGGGACGAGGCGCTGGTCCGTGTCGATGCCCGGTTGCGCGGGCGGCCGCTGTCGGCCTTGGGCGACCGCATGGCGCTGGGCGGACCCGAGGCCGAGGGCCTGTGGCGCGCCCATGTCGAAGCCGCCCGCCGCGCCGCCGCAGGGGCACGGCCCGTCGGCCCCCGTGCCGGCCTTGCCATCCGCGACCCATTCGCCCTGCGCCTGGTGGGCCTGACAGCGCTGGCGATGGCGCTGTTGTTCGGCGGTGCGGGACCGGTGGGGCAGGGCTTGGGCGCGCTGGCGGCCAGTTGGGCGCCTGCCCCCCGCGCGCCGGACGAGCCCGTGACGACCGGCCCCGCCTGGGAGGGCTGGGCCGGGCCGCCGCGCCACACTCGCCGTCCGACGATCTATCTCAACGCGCTGAGGGGGGACGCGCTGACGGTTCCCGAGGGCACGGTGCTGAGCTTCCGCCTGTATGGCGAGGGGCTGGAGGTTGCGCAGGATGTCGGCCCGGCACTCGAAAGCCCCACGGACGCTCCGCAGTTCGCCGCGCAGAACAGCGGCCTTGTCGAGGTGGGCGGCCGCAGTTTCGCGCTGACCGTGAACCCCGACGACGCGCCCACGGTGCAGTTGGCCGTACTGGCCGAGCGCCGCGCTGACGGACGCATGGCACAGGGCTTCTCGGCCGAAGACGATCACGGGGTCGAAAGCGGCAATGCCACGATCCGGCTGGACCTGCCCGCGATCGACCGCCGCTTCGGCCTGACGCCCGAGCCCGAGCCGCGCGAGGCGCTGGTGCTGGACCTGCCCCTGCCTGCCGCGGGCCAGCGGCGGCAGGTCGCGGGGACACTGGCAGCCGACCTCGCTCGCCACCCCTGGGCGAACCTGCCCGTGCGCATCACCCTGTCGGTGCAGGACGGCATCGGTCAGGGGGCCGAGACGCAGCCCGCCGCGATGATCCTGCCCGGCCGGCGCTTCTTCGACCCCCTCGCCGCCGGTCTGGTCGAGATGCGCCGCGACCTGCTGTGGTCGCGCGAGAACGCCGACCGCTCGGCCCGGCTGCTGCGCGCTATGGTCTGGCAGCCCGACCGTGCGATCCCGCCCGAGGCCGGGGCCGCCATCACCGATGCCGTCCGGACGCTTGAATCCGGACCCTTGTCACCCGAGGCGCGCGACCGGCTGGCCGATGCCCTGTGGGACGCCGCCGTGCAGATCGAGGACGGGGGGCTGGGAGATGCGCTGGAACGGATGCGTCAGGCGCAGGAACGGCTGTCCGAGGCAATCCGTAACGGCGCCAGCCGCGACGAGATCCAGAAGCTGATGGACGAGCTCAAGGCCGCGACCGACGACTACACCTGGATGCTGGCCGAGCGGGGCGAGGACCCGGCCGCCCGCTTCGACCGGTCCGAGCAGCAGGGACAGCAGGTCACCGGCGACCAGATCCAGGCGATGATGGACGAGATCCAGCGCCTGATGAACGAGGGCCGCATGGCCGAGGCCCAGGAACTGCTGGAGCAGTTCAACCGCATGATGGAGAACCTCCAGGTGCGCGAGGGCGGCCAGGGCGGCGAGGGCTCGCGTCAGATGGAGCGGCTGGAGGATACCCTGCGCGAGCAGCAGCGGCTGGCGGACGAGGCCATGCGCGAGGCCCAGCGCGACCCCTTCGGCCAGCAGGGCCAGCAGCCCGGCCAGGGGGAACAGCCCGGCGAGGGCCAGCAGCCGGGCGAAGGGCAGCAGCCGGGACAGCAGGGCTCCCGGTCGAACCAGGGCGGCGGCGGGCAGGGAGGTCAGGGCGGCGGCGGGCAGGGCGGCGCGCCGGGCGAGGGCTCGCTTGCCGACCGTCAGCAGGCGCTGCGCGAGGAACTGGACCGCCAACAGGGCCTTTTGCCCGGTCAGGGCACGCCTGAAGGCGATGCGGCGCGCCAGCGTCTGGGCGAGGCGGGCCGCGCCATGGAGGAGGCCGAGCGCGCGCTGCGCCGGGGCGATCCGGCGGGCGCGATGCAGGGCCAGGCCGACGCCATCGAGGCGCTGCGCGAGGGAATGCGGGCGCTGGGCGATCTTGCCCGTTCGCAGCAGGGCCAGCAGGGGCAGGGCCAGGGCGAGCAGCCCGGCCAGCAGGGCCAGTCGCAGGCGGATGGCGGAGAAGGGACCAGCGACGGACGCACGACGCTCGATCCCCTGGGCCGCCAGAGCAGCGGGCAGGGCGGGAATGTCACCACGGGCGAGCCGCTGGCCGAGGGCGAGGCCCGCCAGAACCGCGCCCGCGAGCTGCAGGACGAGATCCGCCGCCGCAGCGGTGAACCCGAGCGCCCCCGCGCCGAGCGCGACTATCTGGGACGGCTGCTGGACCGGTTCTGAGAACGCGGGGCAGAGGGTCAGCCGACGTCGGAACCTCTGCCGCGATCAGGTGCCGCAAGACCGCACCAGGGCGGCCGGGTCGCAACCGGGAAGAGACGCCAAGGCGGAGATCAAGCCCAAGTCGGGTTGCCTCGGGAACTGGCCCAGGCAGCGCCCTTATTCGCTGCCCTGTTCCCCATTCAAACGGCTGGTGAGAGCCTCTCCCTTCATGGCAAGCCACCCTCGGCCCTCGTCCACTCCGCTGCGCCATTCCGCCAGTGTCGCGCCGAGCGGACCCATGCCGCTCAGGCGCGGGGCCAGCGCATAAAGGGCAACCGCGATGGCCGCGACGATCACCGCAAGCCCGAAGCCCGCGCCATAGCCGCGCCGGTGGTTCGTGGCCGAGGCCCTCGGTGGTGGCGGAGCAGCGGGAAAGGAGGCCGACGGCCGCGACAGCTCGGTCGCAGGTGCAGGCGCGGCCGCAATGACGTCCTCAGTTGTCGTGAGGTCCGCACCTGGTGCGGTCCGTGTGACGGCTGCCGATGTCGGAAAAGTGTCCGTCTTGCGGGCGGGAGGTTCAGCGGCTTCCGGGCCGGTGCCCGCGTCGGTCACGACACCCTGTGCGCCTGTACCGGGGCCGCTGCCTGCCCCGGCCACTAGGGCGGGCGCGGGCGGAACGTCGTCCGCCAGCGCTTGGCCGTCCTGATCCCCGATCCCGGCCAGTGCGACAGACGCCCTTTCCGCCGCGCGAAGGGAACGCCGCTCGGCGGCGCGGACCTCGAGCTCGCGGGCAGCTTCCTCGCGCAGGATCTCGATCACCGAATCGCTCAGGGGGCGGCTCAACTGCGGGCGGGCGGCGGGATCGAAGGATTCGGGCGCGGGCAGGGCGTGCCAGACGTGGTCGCAGGCCGAGCATTCCACGTCACGCCCCGCCGGCGGGATCGCGGCGCCGTCGATTTCATACTGCGCGCCGCAGCGCGGGCAGACCAGCCGCATCGCATCGCCTCCGTTTCGCCCAAGCCGCGTGGTTTTCATCGCCGCGCCGACGTTCTATCAACGCCGCCATCGGCCGCCAAGCGCGCCGGGTCAAGGAGGGCGGACGTGATCGAGATGCGGGATGTGGGCTTCGCCTATCCTCGGGGCGGCGCGCTGTTTGGGGGCATCACGCTGGAGCTGCCGCGCGGCTCCTTCCAGTTCCTGACCGGCCCGTCGGGATCGGGCAAGACGACCTTCCTGCGACTCTGCATCGCGGACCTTCTGCCCAGTTCCGGCACCCTGACGGTCTTCGGACAGGACGCGGCCGCGCTGGGCCGGGACGAGATCGCGACCCTGCGCCGCCGGATCGGCCTCGTGCAGCAGGACACGCAGTTCCTCGATCACCTGCCGGTTGCCGAAAACATTGCCCTGCCGATGATCGTCGCGGGCGAGCCGGTGGACATGGCCGCCATCCGCGACCTTCTGGCCTGGGTGCAGATGACACAGGCCGCGCGCGAGTTGCCGCCAGCGCTCTCCGGGGGCGAGCGCCAGCGCGCCGCCCTGGCTCGGGCGGTGATCCTGTCGCCGGACGTGATCCTGGCGGACGAACCCACGGGCAATCTCGACTGGGACATGTCCCTGCGTCTGCTGCAATTGCTCATCGAACTGAACAAGTCAGGCAAGACCGTGCTGATCGCCACCCATGACATGAACCTGATCCGGGCTGCCAGGCAGCAGGTCCCGGTGCGCGTGCTGCGCATCGCTGGCGGCCGCGTGCAGGCCGCGGGGACCGAGCTGTGAGCGCGGGTCCGAAGAAGCGCTCCGACTGGCGGGCCATGGTCCGCCGCGCGCCGCGCGCTCCCCGCGTGCGCACGGGGCTGGACGCGCTGGATGTCCGCACCCTCTGGCGCAGCCTGGTCGGGCGCGAGGCGGGACTGGCCGACCGGATCGTGCCGCCCTCGGGGGCGACGGCGAAGCTGACGGTCTTCGCGGCCGGGGTCATGGCCTTTCTCGCGGTCTTCGCGCTGGCGCTGGCGCTGGCGACGGGACGGCTGGCCGACCGCTGGGCCGAAGGACTGGCGCAGACCGTGACGATCCGCCTCTCGGCCCCTGCGTCGGAAATCGAGGCGCAGACGGCCGCTGTCCAGCAGGCGCTTGCAACGACGCCGGGCGTCGCCGAAAGCCGCCTGCTGGGGAGCGAGGAGGTCGAGGCGCTGCTCGAGCCCTGGTTCGGCCCCGACGTCCCCGTGGACGCGCTGCCGGTGCCGCGGCTGGTCGAGGTCACGACCGAACGCGGCTTCGACGCCGAGGGCCTGCGCCTGCGGCTCGAGGCCGAGGCTCCGGGCGCGGTGCTGGACGACCATACCCGCTGGCGCCAGCCGCTGGTTTCGGCCGCCTCGCGGTTGCGCTGGCTCGGCTGGCTGTCGCTTCTGCTGATCGGGGCGGCGGGGGCCGCGATGGTGACGCTGGCTGCGCAGGCGGCGCTGGCCGCGAACGGGCCGGTGATCCGCGTCATGCGGCTGATCGGCGCGCGCGACCTGACCATCGCACAGGCCTTCGTCCGCCGCCTGACCCGCCGCACGGCGCTGGGCGCGGCCGGGGGCACCCTGCTGGGGATGCTCGCCGTTTTCGCGCTGCCCGACATGCAGGCGGCGGGGGGCTTCCTGACAGGCCTCGGCTTCACCGGCTGGGGCTGGCTCTGGCCGCTGCTGATCCCGCCCGTGGGCGCGCTGGTGGGCTTTGCCGCCACCCGCGCCGCCGCGCTGCGGATGCTGCGCGAGGTCCGCTGATGGCCCTGCGCCGCCTTGAACAGCCCGGCTGGGCGCTCAGCCCTGCGCCCGAAGGAATGCCGCAGCAGGGGTATCTTCTGTCTGGAAATATCCCAGGGTCCGGGGCAGAGCCCCGGTCAGCCGTCGCAGTCCCTGCCCGCGATCTCCGCTACCAGCCCGGCCGCCTGCCGCTGCTGTGGCCGCTGCGCACGGCCGTCTTCTACGTCTGGATCGCGCTTGTCACGCTGGTCATGGGGCTGGCCTGGTGGCCCCGAATCCGCCGCGACCCGTCGCAGGCCCATGTCCTGCCGGTCGTCTGGACGGGCCGGCTGCTGGCCGCTGCCCGCGCGATCCTGGGGATCTCGGTCGAGGTGCGGGGCACGCCGCCCACCCGCGACTGCATCATCGCCGCCAAGCACCAGAGCTTCCTTGACATCCTCGCCATCGCCCATGCCGTCCCGCAATGCGGCTTCGTCATGAAGCGCGAGGTGCTGCGGGTGCCGGTCATGGGCCATTACGCGCGGCTTGCGGGCTGCATCCCCATTGACCGCGCCCGCGGGTCCGAGGCGATGCGCCAGATCATCGCCGGGGTACAGGCCGCCCGCGCCTCGGAAGACGGGCTCGGCCAGCTCATCATCTACCCCGAGGGCACCCGCACCCGTCCCGGCGAGCGGCGCAAGTACAAGCACGGCGTGGGCACGATCCAGGCTGCAACCGGGCTGCCGATTCATCCCGTTGCCGTCAACTGCGGCATGTTCTGGCCCAGGGACGGCCTGCGGATGCGCCCGGGCCGCGCGGTGATCGAGTTCCTCGATCCCCTCTCGCCGGGGGGCTCGGCAGCCGAGACGGTCGAGCGGCTGGAAGCCGTGGTCGAGGGCGCGTCGGAGGCGCTGATGGCCGAGGCCTCGGCGCGCTGACCGCCCGCGCGTCTGGACAAGCGCGTCTTGCAGGCATAGCTCTCGTCAGTTCGCAAGGAGAGTGCCGTGCCCCCGATCATCGAGATCGACCATCTGTCCAAGCAGTATGCGGGCGGCACACGGGCGCTCGACAACGTCAGGCTGTCAATCAAGCAGGGCGAGATCCTCGCGCTGCTGGGCCCGAACGGCGCCGGCAAGACGACGCTGATTTCCATCATCTGCGGGCTGGTGGTGCCCACGGGCGGGACCGTGCGCGTGGGCGGGCACGACATCCGCACCGACTGGCGCGCCGCGCGCAAGCTGATCGGGCTGGTGCCGCAGGAAATCGCGCTCGAGCCCTTCGAGACGGTGGCGAACTCGGTCCGCTTCACCCGCGGCCTTTACGGCGAAGGGCCGGACGAGGCCTACCTGGAACAGCTTCTGCGCAGCTTGGCGCTGTGGGACAAGCGCGACGCGCCGACCCGTGCACTGTCGGGCGGCATGAAGCGGCGGGTGCTGATTGCCAAGGCGCTGTCGCACCGCCCCAAGGTCCTGTTCCTCGACGAGCCCACCGCCGGGGTGGACGTCCACCTGCGGCGCGAGATGTGGACCGTCGTCAGCGAGTTGCGCGCCTCGGGCGTGACGATCATCCTGACCACGCATTACCTGGAAGAGGCCGAGGAGATGGCCGACCGCATCGGCGTCATCGACAAGGGTCGCCTGATGCTGGTCCGCCCCACGACCGAGCTGATGGGCGAGTTCGGCCGCAAGCAGCTGACCGTGGAGCTGGACGCGCCGCTGGACGCGCTGCCGCAGGGCTGGGCCGACCGGGGGATCACGCTGTCGTCCGATGGCCGCAGGCTGGACTATGACTATGACGCGCGCGCCGAACGCACCGGCATCGGCCGCCTGCTGGCCGACCTGAACGCGCAGGGGATCGGCGTGCGCGACGTCGCCACCCAGCAGTCCTCGCTGGAGGAGGTGTTCATGTCGCTGCTGGAAAACGGGGGGGAGGCGCGGCGATGAACTGGCAGTCCGTCAGCATGATCTACCGCCACGAGATGGCGCGCTTCTTCCGCACGATCTGGCAGTCGCTGGCCTCGCCCGTCCTGTCCACGGTTCTGTATTTCGTCGTCTTCGGCGCCGCCATCGGGGGGCGGATCGAATCGGTCGAGGGGATTTCCTACGCGGCCTTCATCGTGCCGGGGCTGATGATGCTGACGGTGCTGCAGCAGTCCGTCTCGAACGCGAGCTTCGGGATCTACTTCCCCAAGTTCTCGGGCACGATCTACGAATACCTCGTCGCCCCGACCGGCTGGGCCGAGGTCACGCTGGGTTTCGTGGGCGCCGCCGCGTCCAAGGCAATCCTGATCGCAGCGATCATCCTTCTGACCAGCTTCTTCTTCGTGGGCGTCCATATCGTCCACCCGCTGTGGATGATGGCCTTTCTGACGCTGACCGCGACGGCCTTCGCGCTGCTGGGCTTCGTCATCGGGTTGTGGGCCAAGAACTTCGAGCAGCTGCAGATCGTCCCGATGATGGTCATCACCCCCCTGGTCTTCCTCGGCGGCGCCTTCTACTCGGCCTCGATGCTGCCGCCCTTCTGGGAGCAGGTGGCCAAGCTGAACCCCGCGCTTTACCTCGTTTCGGGCTTCCGCTGGTCCTTCTTCGGGCTGGCCGACGTGCCGGTGGGCGTGTCGCTGGTCGCGGTCGGGCTGATGATCGTCGTGCTGCTGGCGGTGATCCGGCGCATCTTCGTGACAGGCTGGCGGCTGCGCGACTGAGCCGCATTTTTCCGGACGCTTAACCTTGCGTTAACCAATCATCGTTAACCCCTTGTAAAAATGCGGGGTTAACGATGGTCAATCTTTACGACGCCAGCATTCTGACGGGGCCTGCTTCGCTTGACGGTGCGGTCATCAGGCCCGAGGGCAGGCCTGGCGGCACCCACAGGATCTCGGACGTTCTTGAACCGCTGGAGGTTTCCCAGTCCAGTTCCGCGATGCTGTCGAACGGCGACACCATTGTCCTGGCCGGGGTCGCGTACCGGGTCGGCGCCGTCCGGTTCCTCAGAAGCTATGTCGAATATGCCGAGGGCAAGTCCGGCGATACCAACGCCATTGTCCTGTCCCTGACCCGAGTCGCGGACCCTTCCGAGGAAATGCGGCTGCTGGTGCCGCTGGACGGGCAGACCACTCCGTACGACGGCAGTTCGGGCGCGGCGATCTCGACCATGCACGTCAGCTATGTCGAGCCCCTGCAACGCTACCCCTGGGCCGAGATTTCACGCGACGACGATTTCAGGATCGACGTCACCTGCTTCACGACCGGGACGCTGATCGAGACAGAGCGCGGGCTTCGCCCTGTCCAGCGCCTGCGGGTGGGCGACCTGGTCCGCACCCGCGACCATGGGCTGCAGCCGCTGCGCTGGCTGGGCGGGCGGCAGGTGTCGGGCACCGACCTGCGCGCCAACCCCAGGCTGCACCCGATCCGCATCGCGGCGGGAGCCTTGGGGCCGGGCCTGCCTGCGCGCGACCTGGTCGTCTCGCCCCAGCACCGGATGCTGGTCCGTTCCGTGATCGCCGAACGCATGACCGGCTCGGCCGAGGTGCTGATCGCGGCCGTTCACCTGCTGGGGCATCCGGGGATCGAGCGGACCGAGGCGCAGAGCGGCGTCGGCTACTGGCACCTCATGTTCGACCGGCACGAGATCGTCTTCGCCGAAGGGGCCGAGGCGGAATCGCTCTATCTCGGGCCGATGGCGCTGGCGGCGATGACGAAGGACGCGGTCGAGGAACTGCATGCGCTGTTTCCCGAACTGGTTTCGGCGGGGGGAACGGCCGAGCCGCAGCCGACGGCGCGCCCCGTCATGCGCGGCAAGCCAGTGACCCGGCTGATCGAGCGGCAGCTTCGGAACCTCAAGCCGCTGGTGATGGCGGCCTGAGCCTCAGCGCGGACAGAGCCGCGTCTGGGGGTCCAGCCTGACGTACTCCCGCGCGCTGATCTTCCGGATCTTCAGCGAATGGCGCCATTCGGCGTTCCAGCGTTCCAGGATGCCGTTCCGGTAGTGCAGGGCCATCAGCTGGTCCACGATGGGCGGGATGACCTTGGTCCCCGGCAGGCGCGGCGCGTGGAATCCGACCGAGGCGTCGGGCGCAAGGCAGGCATTCGGAAGCGTGATCAGCATCGTGCAGGCCGAGTTGCAGACGCCGCTGATGCGGACGGGCCGGCCCGAGGCCTCGAGCTCGTTGCGTCGCTGGATCATCTGCAGGACGTTGCCGCCCCGGTTGTCATGGATGACGATGGGCTCGGGCCCGGCGGCCACCGGGGTCGCGGCGTTGCCGCCGGACGGGGGCGCGGCGCAGGCGGGCAGGGCGATCAGCGCCAGAAGCGCGGCGCGGCGGGCAAGTTGGGGAAGGATGTGCATGGGCGCATCATGGCGGTCTGCGGCCGGAATGAAAATCCGCCGCCCGCTCCCTTCGGACTGCGCGCCCATCACGACCGCGCCAGCCTAACGGCGGGCGCGATCCCCTGAAAGGCGCGGCCCTCGCGCATCATCGCGCCATAAACGCCACGTCGCGCGCTTTGCCTTCGGCCCGCCCGTCGCTATATGCCGGACCATGAGCCTGAACCCGCCCAGCCTTCGCCCGGATCTCGCCCCCGCCCTTCGCCTCGACGACGCGCCAGCACGCGCGGCAGCGGGGCGTGGCGGGCAGCCCACTATTGGCATGGTCAGCCTTGGCTGCCCCAAGGCGCTGGTGGACAGCGAGCGCATCCTGACCCGCCTGCGGGCCGAGGGCTATGCGATCAGCCCGCAGTACCAGGGCGCCGACGCGGTGATCGTGAACACTTGCGGTTTCCTCGACAGCGCCAAGGCGGAAAGCCTGGAAGCCATCGGCGAGGCCCTGTCGGAAAACGGCCGGGTGATCGTCACCGGCTGCCTGGGGGCCGAGCCCGAATACATCACCGGTGTCCACCCCCGCGTGCTGGCCGTCACCGGTCCGCATCAGTACGAGCAGGTGCTGGACGCGGTCCACTTGGCCGTGCCGCCCGCACCAGACCCCTTCATCGACCTGTTGCCCGCGTCCGAGGTGCGGCTGACGCCCCGCCACTACGCCTATCTGAAGATTTCCGAGGGCTGCAATCACGCCTGCAAGTTCTGCATCATCCCCGACCTGCGCGGCCGCCTGGTCAGCCGCCCGGCCCATGCCGTGGTGCGCGAGGCCGAGAAGCTGGTCGCCAGCGGCGTGCGCGAACTGCTGGTGATCTCGCAGGACACCTCGGCCTATGGCCTCGACCTGCGCCACGCCGAGGAGCGGGGGCACCGCGCCCATGTCACCGACCTCGCCCGCGATCTGGGCTCGCTCGGGGCCTGGGTGCGGCTGCACTATGTCTATCCCTATCCCCATGTCCGCAACCTGATCCCGCTGATGGCCGAGACGGCGGCGACGGGAACCGGGGTGCTGCCCTATCTCGACATCCCCTTCCAGCACGCGCACCCCGACGTGCTGAAGCGCATGGCCCGGCCTGCGGCGAGCGCCAAGACGCTGGACGAGATCGCCGCCTGGCGCGCCGCCGCGCCGGGGATCACGCTGCGCTCCACCTTCATCGTCGGCTACCCCGGCGAGACCGAGGCCGAGTTCCAGTATCTCCTCGACTGGCTGGACGAGGCCCAACTGGATCGCGTCGGCTGCTTCCAGTACGAGAACGTGCGTGGCGCGCGGGCCAATGATCTGCCCGACCATGTGCCGGACGAGGTCAAGCAGGACCGCTGGGACCGCTTCATGCAGAAGGCGCAGGCGATTTCGGCCGCCAGGCTGGCCGCCAAGGTCGGCACCCGCCAGTCGGTCATCGTGGACAGCATCGACGCCGACGGCGCCACCTGCCGCACCATGGCGGACGCGCCCGAGATCGACGGCAACCTGTTCATCGACGAAGGCTTCGAGGCCCTGACGCCCGGCGACATCGTGACCGTCACCGTGGACGAGGCCTCGGACTACGACCTGTGGGGAACACTGTGACGGACCTGCCCAAGTGGGACCCCGAGGGCGCGCCGAAGAAGCCGCTGATCGTCGGCATCGGCGCGCAGAAGGCCGGGACCACCTGGCTGGGGCAGATGATCTCGCAGCATCCGCAGGTCTGGCTGCCGCCCTTCAAGGAAGTGCAGTTCTTCAACCATCGCTTCCTGCCGGAACACCGCCAATGGCTGCCTTGGCATTTCAAGCGTGCGCGCCAGACGCAGGAAAAGCGCTATGCCGCCAAGGGCGAGGCGATGCCGCCCGCGCTGGACGACTGGCTCGACCGGATCACCCGGGGCGAGATGTTCACCAACCATTGGTACAAGCAGGTCTTCGCCCCCGCCCCCGAGGGCACCATGCCCTGCGACATCACCCCGGAATATTCCACCCTTCCGGACGAAGGGGTCGAGTTCGTCACGGACTTCCTGCCGCAGGCGCGCTTCATCTACATCATCCGCCACCCGGTGGACCGTGCGATCAGCCAGCTGAAGATGAACCTGACGCGCAAGAAGAAAGCCCCCAAAGGCGTCGAGGCCTGGCTGGCCGAGATCGACGACCCGGTGCTGTATGACCGGGGCGACTACGCGACCTATGTGCCGCGCTGGACCTCGCGCCTGGCTGCGGACCGGCTGCTGATCCTGCCCTTCGGCCTGATCGCCAGGGACCCGGGGGGCGTCATGCGCCGGGTCGAATCCTTCTGCGGCCTGACCCCGCACGCCTATCGCGGCTTGAACGCCAAGGTCTTCGCCGCCAATGCCGAGCTTTCGGTGCCCCCCGAGGCGCGGGCGAAGATCCGCGAACGGCTCGAGCCACAATTCGACTTCATCGAGCAGACTTTCGGCAAGGAGTTCTCGGGCCTGATCCGCTGAGGCGGTGGACAGGTTTTGCGGCCTCGGCTCTACTCGCCCAAGGGATGAGGGAGAGGAGACCCGGAATGATCAGATACATGGCCGCCCTGATGGGCGGGCTGCTGCTGACTGCGCCCGCCTTCGCGCTGGACGAGATCGTCGAGAAGAAAAGCTTCACGCTGACGGATTTCCAGACGCAGGGCGGCGAAACGATCCCCGAGATGACGCTGGGATACGAAACCTATGGCACGCTGAACGAGGCCAAGGACAATGCGATCCTGATCACCCATTTCTTTTCGGGCAATTCGCACGCTGCCGGAAAATATGCGGAAGGCGACGCCGCGCCCGGCTATTGGGACGCGATCATCGGGCCGGGAAAGCCCATCGACACCGACAGGTATTTCGTCGTCTCGGCCGACACGCCTGTGAACCTTGCGGCGAAAAGCCCGACGGTCATCACCACCGGCCCCGCCACGGTGAACCCGGCGACCGGCAAGCCCTGGGGCATGGACTTCCCGATCCTGACCATCGGCGATTTCGTGGAAACCCAGCGCGGGCTGATGGAGCAACTGGGGATCGAGAAATGGCACGCCGTGATGGGGCCGTCGATGGGCGGCCTGCAGGCCTATGACTGGGCAGCGCGGCATCCCGACAAGCTGACGCGGGTGATCCCCGTGATCGCCTCGGGCTGGGCCGATGCCGACCTGATCGCCTGGCTGGACATCTGGGGGGCGCCGGTGCGGCTGGACCCGAACTGGAACGGGGGCGACTACTACAAGGGGACTCCGCCGGACGCTGGGCTGGCGCAGGCGCTGAAGATCGTGACGCTGCACGCGAACTCGGCCGAATGGACAAACGGCACCTTCGGCCGCGACTGGGCCGAGGAGGACGCGGACCCCGCCGCCGCCATGGAAAACGAGTTTGCCGTGGTCAAGACGCTGAACGACGGCGGCGCCGCGCGGGCGGCAACTTCCGACGCGAACCACCTGCTGTATCTGATCCGCGCCAACCAGCTTTTCGTCGCGGGCGGGGCTGGGGGCGAGAGCCTTTATGACGGGCTCAAGGCCATCGACGTGCCGACCATGCTGATCCACACCGACGAGGATCTGGTCTTCTCCGGCAATGCGGTGCGTGAGACCGCCGCCATCATCAGGTCCGACGGCACCCCGGTCGAGGTGGTCGAACTCGAAGGCACCCGCGGTCACCTGGACGGCGTCCTGAACATTGCCCAGGCAGGCGAGCAGATCCGCGCCTTCCTTGATCGCGAACTTACCCAGTGATCCTTGGGCGGCGCCCGCGTGGCGCCGCTTACATTCGCCCCACTGGTGGCCTAGATAGCCCGCAACAAGCGAACAGGAGCGGATCATGGCCTCGTATCAATATGTCTATCACATGGACGGCGTGTCCAAGACCTATCCCGGCGGCAAGAAGACCTTCGAGAACATCCGCCTGAACTTCCTGCCGGGCGTCAAGATCGGCGTCGTGGGCGTCAATGGCGCCGGTAAGTCGACGCTGCTGCGGATCATGGCCGGCATCGACAAGGACTTTTCCGGCGAGGCGTGGGCCGCCAAGGGCGCGACCGTGGGCTACCTGCCGCAGGAACCCCAGCTTGACCCGCAGCTGAACGTGCGCGGCAACGTGATGGAAGGCGTCAAGGCCAAGCAGGCCAAGCTCGACCGCTACAACGAGCTTGCCATGAACTACTCGGACGAGACCGCCGAGGAGATGGCGAAGCTGCAGGACGAAATCGACGCCGAGAACCTGTGGGACCTGGATTCCCAGGTGGACGTGGCGATGGAGGCCCTGCGCTGCCCGCCCGACGACGCTGACGTGGAAACCCTTTCCGGTGGCGAACGCCGCCGCGTGGCGCTGTGCAAGCTGCTGCTGGAAGCGCCCGACATGCTGCTGTTGGACGAACCGACCAACCACCTGGACGCCGAGACCATCGCCTGGCTGCAGAAGCACCTGATCGAATATCCCGGCACGATCCTGATCGTGACCCACGACCGCTATTTCCTGGACGACATCACTGGCTGGATCCTCGAACTCGACCGTGGCCGGGGCATTCCCTACGAAGGGAACTATTCCGCCTGGCTGGAACAGAAGGCCAAGCGGCTGGAGCAGGAAGCCCGCGAGGACAAGGCCAAGCAGAAGCAGCTTGAGCGCGAACTCGACTGGATCCGCGCCGGCGCCAAGGCGCGGCAGGCCAAGCAGAAGGCCCGGATCAACGCCTATAACGAACTCGCGTCCAAGTCCGAGCGCGAGAAGATCAACAACGCCCAGATCATTGTCCCGAACGGGCCGCGTCTCGGCAGCCGCGTGATCGAGGTGATGGGCCTGACCAAGGCCTTCGGTGACAAGCTGCTGATCGAGAACCTAGACTTCAGCCTGCCGCCCGGCGGCATCGTCGGCGTGATCGGCCCGAACGGCGCGGGGAAATCCACCCTGTTCCGGATGCTGACGGGGCAGGAAAAGCCCGACGCGGGCGAGATCACCTTCGGCGACACCGTGCAGCTGTCCTACGTCGACCAGAGCCGCGACGCGCTGGACCCCAACAAGACCGTGTGGGAGGAAATCTCGGGCGGCGCCGAGCAGATCGACCTGGGCGACGCGCAGATGAACAGCCGCGCCTATTGCTCGGCCTTCAACTTCAAGGGCGGCGACCAGCAGAAGAAGGTCGGCCTGCTCTCGGGCGGCGAGCGCAACCGCGTCCACATGGCCAAGCTGCTGAAGTCCGGCGGCAACGTCCTGCTTCTGGACGAACCGACCAACGACCTAGACGTCGAAACCCTGCAGGCGCTGGAAGCGGCGCTGGAGGACTTCGCCGGCTGCGCGGTGATCATCTCGCACGACCGCTTCTTCCTCGACCGCCTCTGCACGCATATCCTCGCGTTTGAGGGGGACGCGCATGTGGAGTGGTTCGAAGGGAACTTCGAGGCCTATGAGGAAGACAAGGTGCGGCGGCTGGGGCCGGATTCGATCGAGCCGAAGCGGGTGAAGTACAAGAAGTTTGCACGCTAAGGACGCGGGCAGGCTGTCCAGAGGGGCACAGGGACGCTGATCATCTACGAGGATGCACATGGAAACTGCTGATACTTCACTCGCTGTCCGCATCCTGACCCTTCCGGGCGCCACGGATCGCCAGACCCGAATGCGGGAGGTGATGCAAAAGGCCGAGGGGCTGAAAGGAGCCCCTTGGCAGTTTCATCACGCGGTTCCCCATGAAGGTTCGGCGCTTGCCTATGACGATCGATCGGCCCATGCGGCCGGTCGAACGCTTTCCGCGGCAGAACTGAGTTGCTTCGTAAGCCATATCGGAATCATCTCCTCATGGCTTGAGGACGGCGCGTCCGATGTTCTGCTTGTCCTTGAAGACGACGTCTATCTGGATCCCTGGTTCGACTTCCAAGCGGCGGCTGCCCTCGCACATTCCACGGGGCTCGATTATCTTCGCCTCTATGCGCGCGTCTGGATGCCCGCACGTCAGATCATCTATCGGGCGCGCACTCAGATTGTCCGGTTCACCTGGACGCTTGGAGGAATGCAGGCCTTCATGCTGACGCGCCAAGGCGCCCAACGAATTATCGATGCAGTTACAGCAGCGGGGCGCATTGTCCGGCCAGTGGATGATCTCATCGACCGCTATTGGGAGGTGAGAAATCCTGTTTATGCCTTGTTTCCCTCGCCCGTGCTGGAACATTGTATGCCGACACTGATCCATTTGAACGAGCAGGTTAAAGCCCGGCAGAAGAAACAGGCCGAACTTGACCGCATGACTCAGGCGGTTGGCCTATCGCGGCGTTTACAGTCCAAGGTCGGCGCGTTGGCTGACCGCTTGGCCCGGCGCAAGATCGAAAAGGAGATGCGGCACGAGGATATTGAAGTCGCCGCACGTCTTCAATCGTATATGAACAGGCCTGACTTTCATCACTTCAGGATAAGTGCACCCGCTGTCGGCTCTTCGGCATTTCAGCCACCGGCAGGGATCACACTTGTCGAGGCAAAGCAGACTGTTTTCTGAGCCATATGCCGAATGAGACGCTTTCCATACCTCAGAGTGAGGGCACCCATGTAAAGCGCGGATCGTTATGTTCGGTGCGCGGAGGCGGGCCGTTCAGATTCGCGCACCACTGCTAGCGGCATGCAAGAACACTTGCCGTTTCGCAGGACAAACAGACATGTCAGTCCTCAAATCGAAAATATGGTTTTCGTGCCTGCATCCGAAACCGAAATTACCTCCTAGGGTATCCCCGCATTACGACATCACCTGCCGCGCTTTCCCCCCGCAATTGTGCCCACCAGCAGGCTTCGCGGGCGTCGCGCCCTGATCCGGGGTCGTGACCGCCGGCTGGGGCGCTGGCGTCGTGGTTGCGGCGGATTGGGCCAGGACCGGCGAGGCGGCGAGGACGCAGGCCGAGGCGAGGCTGATGATCGTCAGGCGGGGCATGGCGGTTCCTTTCCTGGAGAAGAGGTCCGATGGTGTACCCGAATCACTCATTCTCCAAACGCTGAGCCATGCAGCCGGGCCGGATGACGAGGCTGTGATGAGGCGGACTGGGCGTGCGGATGATTGGGCCGCATCAGGTGCGGGCTGACGGCCACGTTGTCTTGTGATCACGCGCCAGACAAGAAGACATCCGGCAAGGGCGGAATGGCACGTACGAACACGCCACTTCTCACCGCACCTTTCCCTTCCACCTTGGCGGGCGTTTGCCCACCCAGTCGAAGAAGCGCCGCAGTTCGGGATGCCCGCGCAGGGCGTCAACCGTCGCGTAGTTCCGCGCCAGGTCCGTCTCGCTCAGTGTTCTGTGGATCGTGGAATGGCAGACCTGGTGCAGCAGCACCGTCTCGCCGCCCTTGCCGCCGCGCAGCTTCGGGATCAGGTGATGGCGGCTTTGCGGCACGCCCGGGGGGATCGGGCGCAGGCAGAGAGGGCAGGTGGGCACCGCCTCGGGCTTGGGGGTCGGCGGGTCGAATCGGCGCGGCATCTATCCCCCTTAAGCTCGCCTCCGGAACTGGAGGCATCGTGATTTCCCTCTGCCTTTTAACGTTTCTAGCGTGGCGCCGGATCACGGAAAGGACGCTTCATGCCCAATCGCCGCGCCACGCTTGCCCTTCTTGCCGCCGTGGCGGCCTCGCCCGCGCTCGGCCAGACGGCCGACCGGCCGAACCCGATGCCGGGAGAGCTGCGCGAGGCGCTGGAACGCGACCGCAATGCCGTCGTGCTGGGCAATCCGCAGGGCAACGTCACGCTGACCGAGTTCTTCGATTACAACTGCCCCTTCTGCAAGAAGCTGGTCCCGGCGATGCAGCGGCTGATCGGCGCAGACCCGCAGTTGCGGGTGGTGTTCCGCGAATGGCCGGTCTTCGGCGAAGGCTCGGACTTCGCGGCGCGCGCGGCGCTGGCCTCGCGCGAGCAGGGGAAATACTGGCAGGTCCACGCCGGGCTGATGGCGATGAAGGACCGTGCCGCCGAAGCATCCGTGATGCGCGTGGTGCGCCGCCTAGGGCTGGACGAGGCGAAGCTGCGCGCAGCGATGCAGTCTGATCCGGTCGAGGATCACATCGCCCGCTCCTTCATGCTGGCCGAGCACATGAGCCTGATCGGCACCCCCACCTTCATCGCCGGCGACGAAGCCCTGTTCGGCGAGCAGAGCTTCGAGGATCTCACGGCTCTGGTGGCGCGGGCGCGCAAGACCCTGGGGGTGGCGGCAGGGTGACGAAGACCGGCCCCGCCGGCGTCGGCACGAAGGCGCCCGAGACGCCGAAGACCTGTTCCAGCCGCGCGGGCGTCAGAACCTCGGACGGGCGGCCGTCGGCGACAAGGCGCCCCCGGTCCATCAGCACCAGCCGGTGGCAGAAGCGCGCGGCCAGCGCGAGGTCGTGGATCGAGGCGATCACCGTGCGCCCCTGCCGCGCGAGGCGGGCGAACAGCTCCATCACCGCGAACTGGTGCGAGGGGTCCAGGCCCGCCACCGGCTCGTCGGCCAGGATCAGCGGCGTGCGTTGAGCAAGCAGCCGGGCGATCAGGACCCGGGCCAGCTCTCCGCCGGAAAGCTCGGTCGCACGACGGCTTGCCAGATGGGTCACGTCCAGCGCGGCCATGGCCTCGGCCACGGCAGCTGCATCGGCACGGCGGTCTGGATCGGCGCGGCGGCCCAGTCGCACCAGCGCCTCGACCGGGATGGGCCAGGCGATCTCGCGCGCCTGCGGCAGCCAGGCGGCACGGCGGGCGCGGCGGGCAGGAGAAAGGGCTGCAAGGTCCGATTGCCCCTCGGCCGGGATCAGCCCCAGCGCGGCCTGCATCAGGGTGGTCTTGCCAGCGCCATTCGGGCCGATCAGCCCGACAAGGCTGCCGGGGGGCACCGACAGTGTGACGTGATCGACGGTCGGGCATCCGTCGCGCCGCACTGTCAGGCCGTGCAGGGACAGGCTCATCGTCCGGCCTGCGTGCGCCAGATGAGGTGCAGGAAGACGGGTGCGCCCACCAGCGCCATCATCACTCCCAGCTTGAGGTCGCGTTCCGGCAGGATCAGCCGCACCGCCACATCCGCCGCCAGCACCAGCGCCGCGCCGCCCAGACCTGCGGCGGGCAGCAGCCGCGAGGGCATCGCGCCCACCGCGCCCCGCAGCAGGTGCGGCACGACCAGCCCCACGAAGCCGATCGCCCCGGCGACGGCCGTCGCGGCCCCGACGGCGGCGGCAGCGCCCAGCACCACCAGCAGCCGCAGCCGCGCAAGGTTCACGCCCATGGACGCGGCGGCCTCCTCGCCCAGGGACAGCGCGTCGAGGTCACGGCCGGCCCGCGCCAGCGCCACCCATCCCGCCAGCATCAGCGGGGCTGCGGTCAGCACATGGCCCCAACTGCGGTCGGCAAGCGAGCCCATGGTCCAGAACATGATGTCATAGGCGGCGAAAGGATTGGGCGAGAGGTTCAGCACCAACGCCGTCAAGGCGCCCGCCAGCGCCGAAACGGCGATGCCGCCGAGGATCAGGCCCAGGCCCCCGGCCCGGCGACCCGCCAGCCCCAGGATCAGCGCGACGCCCCCCAGCGCGCCGCCCAAGGCCGCGAAGGGCACCCCCAGCGCCAGTGCCGAAATCCCCGCCTGGATCGCGATCACCGCCCCCAGCGCGGCCGAGGCCGAGATGCCGATCAGCCCCGGTTCCGCCAGCGGGTTACGCAGATAGCCCTGCAGCGCCGCGCCGGACAGCCCCAGGCTCGCCCCGACCATGATGGCCAGCACGGTGCGCGGGGCCCGGATCTCGCGCAGGACGATGCCCAGCGGCCCCTCGCCGGTCCACAGCGCCTCGATCCCTGCGCGAAGCCCGGCATCCGCCGGCCCGGTCAGCAGCGAGACGAGCGCCAGCGCCGCCACCAGCGCGGCAAGGCCGCCCAGAAGGCGCGCGTCCCGCGTCACCGCAGCGCCTCGGCTTCGGCTGACAGCATCGCCAAGGCTTCCAGCGAGCGGGGCAGGGCGCAGGTCCACAGCGCATCCGGCACGCGCAGGACATGGCCCTCCAGCTTCTCCAGGGCAGGATGGTCCAGCACCTCCTCGGCGCGCGAGGCGCCGGGATAGGGGCTGCCGGTCACGATCAGGTCGGGTTGGGCCATGACCAGCACCTCGAGCGGGACATAGCCCGAGGCCTTCATGCCCAGTCGATCCGTCACCAGCGCAAATCCTGCCAGGCGCAGGATGTCCCCGGCCAGCGTGTCCCCTGCGATCGAATAGCCATTCGCCCCCCAGGTCGCGGCGGTCGGCGCATCCGGCCCTGCGGGGCGTGCAAGCTTCGCCACCTCGCGGTCGAAGTCGGCGATCATCGCTTCGGCCGTCTCGCTGCGGCCCAGGGCTGCGCCGACCTGGGCGATGGCGTCGCGCGCCTCGGCCAGCGACGTGGGCGGTGCGACCTCGACCACGGGCACCCCCAGCCGGTGCAGCATGGCGACGGCGGGGCCGCCGAAGCTGCCGGCCAGCACCAGGTCGGGCTTCAGCAGATAGATCTCCTCGGCCCGGCCCCGGTTGGTGGGATAGGCCTTGGCTTCCTCCACCATGGCCGAGGACCGGGGATCCAGGGCAAGATAGGATATCGAGACGAGCTGCCCCGGAGCAGCCAGCGCCATCGCCAGCTGGTCGGTGCAGAGGTTCATTGACACGACCCGCCTGGGCGGCTCGGCCCCGGCGGGTGCCGCAAGACCCGCCGCCAGCGCCAGCACCGCCAGGGCGCGCAGGCTTACCACCGCGTTTCGACCCCCAGCCAGGCGGCCCGGCCGGGCGCGGCATAGCCCCAGGTTTCGGAATAATCCTCGTCGAACAGGTTGGTGACGCGGGCGGACAGGCGGGCCTGGTCGGTCAGGTCATAGCTGGCGGCGAGGTTGACGGTGGTGAAATCGGGAAGATCCTTGGTGATCCCGTTCGGATATTGCTCCCGGTCATGCCAATACTGGGTGTCGGACAGGTCGCGGACATGGCGCAGGTCGGCCGCAACCCAGCCGCGCCCGCCGAAGGTCTGCAGGCTGGCGTTCACGGTCAGTTCGTGCCGGGGGCGGCGGATCTCGACTGTGCCGTCCGAGTTCCTTGCGTCCAGATAGGTATAGGCCGCGCCGACCGTCAGCGCATCGGTGATGTCCTGGCGATAGGCCAGTTCGATCCCCTCGCGGCGGCTGGTGCCGTCCTGGTTGTAGTAGTTTGTGCCATTCGGCAGCAGCAGGCCGCTGAAGGTGATTTCATCCTCCAGTCGTTCCTTGAACCAGGTCACGTCGATGACCCCGCGCCCATCGGGCAGGCTGTATTCGATACCCAGATCGATGCTGCGGTTTTCCTCGGGCTTGAGGTTCGGGTTGCCGACATAACCGTAACCGCCGAGGATCTCGAAATACTGCGGATTGCTGACGCCCGTCCCGGCCGAGGCGTGCAGGCGCAGGGGCGTGTCCTCGATCCGCCATGACAGGCCCGCGTTCCATGTGGTCTTGGATGCGAAGTCCGAACTGTCGTCGTGGCGCAGGCCCAGCTGCACATCGAGGCCATTGGCATGGGCGCCTCGGTATTCCAGCGCCGTCGACTTGGTCTCGCGCCGGTTGTCGGCCACGCCCGTCGCCTCGTCGGTGATCCAATCCTGCGCCAGCGCGAGGGTCTGGCCCGCTTCGGCGACGGACCCGTCCAGGCCGAAGGTGGCGCGGTATTTCAGCGCCCGCGTCCGCGCGCGCGACGTCGCGCCGTTGTCCTGTTCCAGCCGGTGGCGGGTGTCCTGCCAGGCAAGTCGCTGTTCGAGCCGCCCGTCCAGCGAGGTCCGGCTGGCCCAGACCGTGCCGATCCGCTCGTCGCGCTTGGCTTCGGCGTCGCTGTCGATCAGGTAGTTGTCCTTGTCCGAGGCAAACCAGTTGGTGTCGTCAAACTCGTAGCGTTCGTCCGAGCGGCGCGCCGAAAAGCCGAAGCGCAGCGTCTCGGTCACCTCGTATTCGCCCGACAGCGCCAGCGTGCCCCGCCGGATGCCGTCGTCATCGCCCCCGTCGCCTGCCGAGACGTCAAAGCCCTTGTCGTCCCGCCAGGACCAGTCGCCCTGCAGGCGCCAGCGATCGCCCACCAGCGATTGCCCCAGCGCAAGCGCCTCGCCGTTTCCGATCTCGGCGCGCGCATAGCCGCCCGTCGCCTCGGCCCTGCGGGTGATGATGTTGACCACGCCGGAGGCGGCGTTCGATCCGTAATAGACCGTCTGCGGGCCGCGCAGCACCTCGATGCGTTCGACATCGGCCAGGTCGAGGCCGGACAGGAAATAGGGCTGGTCGCCCGCCGCCGCGCTGACGCCGTCGATCAGGACAAGCGTGTGCCGCGTCTCTCCGCCCCTGATGCGGACGGCCGTGTTCGAGGTGCCGGTGCTGCCGACCGAGACGCCCGGCAGGGCGCGCAGGGCGTCCTGCACGCTGGACACGCCGCGACGGCGCAGGTCCTCGGCGTCCAGGACGGTTGCCGCCCGACCGTAGGCCCCGGCCTCGACGGGCGAGAAGCCGCCCGACAGGATCACGGGGTCGAGCGTCACATTCTCCTGCGCCAGGGCGGGGGCGGAAAGGGTCAGCGCGATGGCAAGGGGCGCGGTGGTCAGGCGAAGGGTGCGGATGGACATGATCGGTCCCGGGATGGCGGGGCGGCGCCCGCAAGGTTGGCAGGGGTCCGAGGGACGGATCAGCCCCGCAGACGGTTGACGGATCACCGCTGCGGCATGCCGCTTCGCTGGCGCGCCCCGCACCATCGAAAGGGTGTCGCCGAGCAGGTCTCCTGGCTTGCGGGTCATCACGGCGGCCGGCCTTCCCGGGGCAAGCCCCAGTGGCATGTCGGCGCCGCTCTCCGCGCACAGTTGCGGGGGCAGCCACGGCCTTGGCCCTTCGGGGCCGTCCCGTGTTCCCTTTCAATCCGGCAGGGCCGGAACTCGGACAGCGGCAGATACGCGCAGGGTCGGGGCCGCGTCAATGGCCGGGCGGGCCTCGTCGTTGCCTGTCCCGCCCGCGCGTGCCATGCCCGGCCCGCCAGATGCCGCGAAAGGCCAGCCCATGATGCGGCCGCCGCCTTGGGGACGCTGTTCCTGCCGAATTTCCTGCTACTGGTCGCGGCGCTTCCCTTCTGGAACCTGCTGCGCAGCCGGACTTGGGCGCAGTCGGCCATGCATGGCGTCAATGCCGCCGTGGTGGGCATCTTGGCGGCCGCGCTTCAGGATCCCGTCTTCACCAGCGCTATTCACAACCGCGCCGATTTCGCCTTGGCGGCGGTGCTGTTCGTCGCGCTGGTGATGTGGAGGACGCCGCCCTGGATCATCGTCCTGCTGGGCGCGGCCGCCGGCGCAGCGATTACCCTGGCCGGGCAGGGCTGATCCCAAGGGGCCGGGGGGCGGGACTCAGGCCCACTCCCAAGGCACGGTGAACTCGCCCAGCCGCCGGGTCACCTCGGCCTCGTCCGTGCCCCGAGCCCGGGTGACGCGGGCGGTCAGGCCGTTCCGGCGATGCTCGACCACCTCGGCGACCGAGGCGCCGGTGCCCTCCAGCGCCGCAGACAGGACGCGGGCGATGGCCAGCTTGCGCAGGGCGGGCTTGAAGACCTTGCCCACGGCGGTCGTCGGCAACTCGGGCATGATCTCGATGTGCTTGGGAACGGCCGCGCGTTCATGGATATGCGCGCGGGCATGTTCGGCCAGCGCCTCGGTCGGCACCGAGGCCCCGTCGCGCAGCTGGACATAGACGCAGGGCAGTTCGCCCGCGAAGCTGTCGGGCTGGCCGATCGCGGCGGCGCCGACCACGTCAGGGTGCGACAGCATCCCTTCCTCGATCTCGGCCGGGTCGATGTTGTGGCCGCCCCGGATGATCAGGTCCTTGGCCCGGCCCGTGATCCACAGGTAGCCGTCCGCGTCGATCCGCCCGAGGTCGCCTGTCCGCAGGAAGCGGTCCTCGGCGAACAGATCGTGGTTCTTGTCCGTCTCGGTGTAGGTCGAGCCCTCGAAGACGCCGGGATTGGCCACGCAGATCTCGCCCACCTCGTCGGTGCCGCAGTCCTTGAAGCCCTCGGGCGTGCGCCGCAGGATGCGGACATGGGTATAGGGCAGGGGGATGCCCACCGACCCCACCTTCTTCAGCCCGTCCACCGGGTTGCAGCTGACAAGGCAGGTGGCCTCGGTCAGCCCGTAGCCCTCGGCGATCTCGACGCCGGTCGCCTGCTTGAAGCGGTTGTAAAGCTCGACCGGCAGCGCGGCCGAGCCGGAAATGGCCGTGCGCAGGCTGGACACGTCGGCATTCACCGGACGCTGCATCAGCGCGGCGATGGCGGTCGGCACGGTGATCAGGAAACTCGCCTGCCAGCGCTCGACCAGCTTCCAGAAGTTGTCCATCACGCCCTCGCCCCGGTATCCGGCCGGCGTCGGCATCACCATCATCGCGCCCGAGTGGATGCAGGACATCAGGATCGGATAGGCCGCAAAGACGTGGAACAGCGGCAGCGGGCACATCAGCACGTCGTTTTCCCCAAACAGCAGCGAGCCGCCCAGGAAGCCGTTGTAGATCATGCCCGAATACTTGTGCTGGGCGATCTTGGGCATCCCCGTGGTGCCGCCCGTGTGGAAATAGGCGGCGACGCGGTCGGCCTGCACGTCCTCGAAGACCAGGCGGTCATGGGGCTGGGCCGAAGCCGCGGCCTCGAAGTCCAGCACCCGCGCCTTGTGCCTGGCCACGACGCGCGGGCGCAGGAAGCGCACGATCAGCCGCTTGAAGCGGCTGAGGTACCGCGCCAGGTCAACCTCCAGCAGGGTCTCGACGTTGGGCGCCAGCTCCAGCGCGGCGGCGGCCTTCTGCGCCACGTCCGACTTGGGCATGGATTTCAGCGTGACCAGCACCTTGGCGTTGGTTTCGCGCAGGATGCTGGCGATCTGTTCCGGCTCAAGCAGGGGGTTGATCGGGTTCACGATCCCCGCCGTCGCCCCCGCCAGCAGCACGACCGGCGTTTCCAGGCAGTTCGGCAGCAGGTAGGCCACGGTGTCCGTCGGGCCCACGCCGAGGCTGCGGAACAGGTTCGCCGTCTCGGTCACCCGCTCGTGGAATTCCGTCCAGTTCATCGTGCAGGCGCGGCTGCGCGGGTCGGCCAGAAGCTGGAAGGCCAGGGCCGGGCGCTGCGGAGATCGGTCGCGGGCAGCCGACAGGAAGCCATAGATCGTCCTGGGCAGCGGCCGGTCGGTATAAGGCATCTCGGCCTCGATCCGGTCACGATCCGCGATGCTGACAAAGCGCGACATCGGCTCCCCCTCCGCAATTCCCGCAAGGGGAAGATGGGCCGAAACCTGCCGAAGGGGCAAGTTGTCGGCGACGGGCAGCCGCCGGAACGCGGCGTCAAGCCTTGGATCAGGCGAATGAAGCACAATCTATAGTTGATCGTGAGCGCGCATCCGATCAGCTGAAGCGTGTGCAACAGCTGGCGGATTGCCAGCCAGATCAGAGGTTCAGATGAAAAAACAGCTTTCCCTCGTCGCCATGGCCGTTGCGCTGATCCTGCCGGGGGCGGTTCTGTCCGAACCGCTGCGCGTGCAGGCCTCCGCACCCGGCGCCGCAAGTTGCCTGGCGACCAGCCGAGGCGAGAACGAGGCGGCCGCCCGCGTGACCAGCCAGCAGCGCGCGGCCGCCAACCTGCCCCCGGTCCGCGCCAATGCGCGCCTTGCCCAGGCGGCGGCGAAGCACGCCTGCGACATGGCCCGCCGTGGGGTCATGGCCCATCAGGGCAGCCGCACGCAGGGTCCTGCGCAGCGGGTCAAGGGCGTGGGTTATCGCCCCACCGTGACGGCCGAGAACATCGCCGCCGGTCCCTTCGACCTCGGCCAGGTGCTGACGGTATGGAGCCGGTCCTCGGGCCACGCGCAGAACATCATGCTGCCGCCCGTGGCCGACTTCGGCATCGGCCGGGCGGTCGGATCGGACGGCAAGACCGTTTTCTGGGCCGCCGTCTACGCCGCCCCCCGGGGCTGAGGCCCATCCCGGAAAAGGCAGCGCCGCCCGGCAGGGGCGGCGTGGCGAGTGCGAGAATGGGAAGTGGTGCCGCAGAAGGGACTCGAACCCCCGACCCCATCATTACGAATGACGTGCTCTACCAGCTGAGCTACTGCGGCGTGCGGGGCGGATTAGCACCATCCCGCGCGCAGGAAAAGGGGGTCAGCGCATTTCCTGCCCCGGTGACGTCAAGGGCTCGACATCCGGCCGCACCGGGGGCTCGCCCGCAGCTGGCTCGATCACCTCGACGGTGACAACGGTCGGCGCCTCGGCCGCGGCGGGCACCGGGTCCACGGGGGGCTGCGGAACTGCTCCTGCCGTGGTTGCCGGTGCCTGCCGTTCTGGACCGGTCATCCCGGGGGTCAAGGGCTCGGCCCGCGCCACGTCGCGCCGCGGTTTTCCCTCCGCCGGCGTCTCGCGGTGGGTCACGGTCGAGGAGGGCTCGTAGTCCGAATCACGCTCGACCATGCCGGGCCGGACGGGGCGGGGTGCCGGGCGCTGCGGCTTGGGTGCGGGCAGGGGCAGCGAAACCTCGGCCGCCTCCGGGTCATCCTGGGCCCCCGCAGCGTCCGCCGCGTGCTGGGGACGGCCGACGATCAAGGGCAGCATCTCGACCCCGTTGCCCGCCATCGCCATGCGCGAGTCGACCGGGGGCTCGCGCCATGTCAGCGTGTCGAAGCCGTGGCAGCTGTCACAGACGGGCGACCATTCGGCCATGATGTTGTGGCAGTTGTCGCAGACCCACTGCGGGCCCCGGCTGGCGTTCATTGCGCGCGCGAGCCAGCCGCGCACCACGCTGTCGTCCGCGCCCGAGCCGCGCTCCACCGCCGCCATGATCGCGATGGACCGCACGGTCGGATGGGTGTCGGCGATGTCGCCCAGCGCGCGGCGGGCGGCGGGGAAGTCCTCGGCCGCCAGCGCGAGCTCCGCACGAAGCAGGCGCGATTCCTCGTGGTCGGGGTTCTGGCGGATCAGGTCCTCGAAGCGGCGCATCCGCTGTGCGGGCGTCTCGTCCGGCACGATCTCGGCATAGGCGGCCGCCAGCGCGGGATGGGGCTGCGCGCCCCAGGCCTTCTGCAGCAGGCGGCTGGCGTTGCGGGTGTCCTTCTGCGCCAGATAGCTGCGCGCGGCCAGCACCGCCGCCGGTACCAAGTCGGGAGAGGCCTTGTTGGCGCTGATCGCGGCCTCGCGCGCGCTGATGGAATTGCCGTGGGCCAGCACCTCGGACGCCTCTTGCAGCGCCAGCACGGCGTCGCGCCGGATCGCCACGTCCTTGGGCAGCGCGCCCTGCTTCCGCTTGTCCTTGAGCGTCGAGCGCGCACCCTTCCAGTCATGGGCACGGGTCTGCAGCGTCAGCAGGGTGTCCTGAAGCCCTGTGTTGGTGGGCTTGATCGCATAGGCCTTTTCGGCCAGCCGCAGCGCGGTTTCGGTGTCGCCCATCACAAGGCGCTGCTGCATCAGCCCGCGGATGCCGACAAAGCGGGTACGGTTGTCGGCCAGCATCGCGCGATAGACCTGCTCGGCATGAGTGGCGTCGCCCGCCGTCTCGGCGGCCTGGGCGGCCAGCAGGTTGGTCAGGTGCGGCTGGTCAAGGTACTTGGCGGCGCGCTTGGCATGGTCCTGCGCCAGCCGGCCCTCCCCCGAGGCGACGGCCAGCATCCCCTCGGCCAGCGCCTGGTACCCGCGGCGTTCACGGGTGCGGTCGAAGTAACGGTGGATTGCGGTGCGGTCGCCCGCGAGGAAGCGCAGAAAGGCCAGGACCAGCCGCAATGCCTGCACGGCCAGCCAGGCGAGGAACAGCGCCACGACGGCGGCGATCGCGGCCTGCACGGGTCCCAGCGTGTATTCGACGCCGTTGAACTGGATCAGCAGAGGCTCGCCATGTTCGGCCAGGTACATCGCCCCCAGCGCCGCCGCCAGCACGACGGCGAAGAAGAAGGTGACCTTGAGAAGCGTAAGCAGCATCGGCGGGAACCTCAGTTGGACGGGGCTGCGGCAGCGTCGGCCGGCGGCGTGTCGGGTTGATGCAGGGGCACGGTGGCCGTGATGACCGGCGGCGTGGGGCGGAGTGCCGCGCCCGTGGGTGCCGGTTCGGCGGCCGGGGCGGAAGGTCCGGAAGGGGCGGCTGCTTCGGCGGTCCCCGCCTCGGGCTCGGGTTCGGAGGGCGCTTCGGCGGCCACGGCATCGGCGGCAGGGGCAGGGGCAGGCCGGGCGGCCGCCTCGGACGGCGTGGCAGTTGCGTCAGGGGCCGCGTCTTCCGCCCAAGGTGCAGCCGGGGCGACCAGCGCGCCAAGGGCGGATTGCGCCGCGACATAGGCCTGCGCCTGCGCGGTCCAGTCGGCCATCGCGGGACGTGCGGCTTCGGGCAGGGCGTCCAGTTCGTTCAGGGCGGCCCCGATCTGGCCGCGCTCGACCGCCGCGCCTGCGCGCGACAGGACCGCATCGGCGTCCGAGCCCTCGCGCGGCGCGACCGAGCGGGCCCCGGTCTGGGCGCGCAGGAAGTTCCCGATGATGCTGCCCTGTCCCTCGGCCGCCTCGGCCTGCAGCGAGGCGCGCACGGCGGCGCGCGCGGCAGGCGGGAAGGCGGCGACAAGCTCGTCCAGCGTCGGCACCTGGGCCGTCAGGGCAGGGGGCGGCGTCATGCCCGCGTCCTCAAGCTGCGCCAGCGCGGCGGAAGGCGAGTCGCCGGACTGCAGCGCCTCGCCGATCGCCAGCGCGGCCGAAGCGGCCTGGGCGCGGCGGGCGGCGTCCTCGGCCGACTGCGCCAGCGCCGTGGCGCGCGATTCCGCCTCTGCCAGCCGCGCCTGGGCCTCGTCGGCGGCGGTGGAGAGGCGCTGGGACAGGGTGTCGGCCTCGGCAGCAAGCGCGTTCAGCCGCTCGACCGCAGCTGCATCGACCACAGGACGCTGCGCCAGTTCGGCGATCTGGGCCGCTTGGGCTTCGATCTGCTGCTGGAGAGGGGCCAGATCGACCGCAGGCGTGTCGCGCAGGGTGGTGACGGTCTGCTCCAGCGCCGCGAGTCGCGCGGCCTGTTCCTCGGTTGCCGACTGCAGGGGGGCAAGGTCCACGGTCTGGGCGGGCACGCTCCGCAGGGCGGTCACGGCCTCGTCCAGCGTGGCAAGTTGCTGTGCCTGGGCGGCGAGTGTCGTCGCGACGGAAGGGTCGGCGCCCGGTGCAGCGGGGGCTTCGGCCAGCAGCTTGGCGGCGGCATCGGCTCCCGCCTGGCGGGCCTGTTCGACCAGAGGGCCACCCTGGTCCGCAAGGCTGGCGCCTGCGGCCTGGGTCGCGGCCTCCGAGGCGGCCTGCCGGGCGGCCTCGACGGCGCGGGCCTCGATCTCGGCCGCCTGCCGCTCCATCTCGGCGCGCAGGGCCTCGGCGCCGACGGTGTTCGCGAAGGGGGCGGGCTGCCATGCGGGCGGCAGGCGCGGCACGGCCCACCACGCCGCGCCGGCGCCCAGCGCCGCCGCGATAACGCCGCCGAGGAACAGGGGCATGAAGCCGCCCCGGCGCCGAGGCGCGGGCGTCCGGGTGCTGCCGGCATCGCTGGAGGCCGTGGTCGGGGGCGCGGGCCGCGTCACCGCCGGAATGGCCGAGCGGGTTTCCGTCGCCTCGATCGGGGACTCCGACCCCGCACCCGCCTTGTCGCCATCAGGCATGTCGATCGTGACCGGCCGTTCGGGACTGTCCTCGTCCATGGACCGCCGGGACATGGCCGGACGGTCGCCGTTCTCGCCCACCAACGCCGACTCGATGGGCGGCGCGGGCGGCACCTCGGCGCTTGCGGAATCGGGTGCCGACGCCTCGTGCGAGGGCAGGGCCGTGCCGGGGGCCGCCGGCTCGGGGCGGCGGTGCGGTGCGGCGTCGTCGGAGCGGTCGGTCATGGCGCGGCGATCCCTTGAAGTTCCCGGTGGCAACCCAGCCCCCGGTGCGGTCGAAAACCCTGGCAGAAGACACGCCGCTGAAGGCGGCGCGGTGGCGCCAACCCTAGACGGGCGCGTCGGCCTGCTCAACCCGCGCCGAGGGGCGCGCGTTCCGCATCGAGCAGGCGGTGAATGGCATGAACAATCCCTTCCGCGTCAGGCCTGTCCGCGACCTCGGAGCGCAGGGGGGCGCGCGTCCAGGCCCCGGCCCAGGCGACCTCGGCGGCGGGGCTGATCGGCGCGATCCACAGCGGCGCGGTTGCGTCCCGCGCCGCCTCTGCCGCCAGCCGGGCCGAGCGGGGCGAGAACAGCGGCAGGATCACCGGCGCAGCGCCCTGCAGCAAGGCCGCGCCCTCGGGCGGCAAGGGCAGGGCCTGCTGGTCATAGACGACGACACCCGGCATCGGCAGCCGCGCCGCCAGATGCGCGCCATGCGGATGCACCCAGCCCGGCCCAAGGTCCTGCAGCATCGGCATCAGCCCGGCCGCGTCGCCCGGCCCCTCGGTCACGTCGAATCCCGCCGCCCGGGCGCGCTCGGCCGTCCGGGGACCGACGCAGAAGGCCGGGCGTCCCGCGCCGGGACCGGCAAAGGGCACCGCGTTTTCCGAGGTGAAGACCAGCCCCTTTGCCCGGTCCAGCGCCTGCGCATCATGGGGCACGGGCACGATCCGCTGCAGGGGCGCGACGACGCAGCGCAGGCCCAACCCTGCGATCTGCCCGGCAAAGCGGCGTCCGGCGGGTTCGGGCCGCGTGATCAGGACCGCGGGTGGCAGGGGGGCGGGCTCTCGCATGGCGTTTCCTTCGGGCCGGTGCTAACCCCCGATAAGCCGCAGCCTTCCCGCGAATTCAACCATGCCCCTGACCGTCCTTGGCATCGAAAGCAGTTGCGACGACACCGCCGCCGCCGTGGTGGCCGACGAGGGCCGCGTGCTGTCCTCGGTCGTCTTCGGCCAGGCGGCGCTGCACGCGGATTTCGGCGGCGTGGTCCCCGAGATCGCCGCCCGTGCCCATGCCGAGCGGCTGGACCTTTGCGTCGAGGCGGCGCTGGAACAGGCGGGCGTGACCCTGCGCGACCTCGATGCCATCGCCGTGACGGCGGGGCCGGGTCTGATCGGGGGCGTCATGGCGGGGGTGATGCTGGCCAAGGGGCTGGCCGCCGGGACCGGGCTGCCGCTGGTCGGGGTCAACCACCTTGCCGGGCACGCGCTGACGCCCCGGCTGACGGACGGGATCGGCTTTCCCTATCTCATGCTGCTCGTCTCGGGCGGGCATTGCCAGTTCCTGCGCGTCTCGGGCCCCGAGGCGTTCACCCGTCTGGGCGGCACCATCGACGACGCGCCCGGCGAGGCCTTCGACAAGGTTGCGAAGCTCTTGGGCCTGCCCCAGCCGGGAGGCCCTTCGGTCGAGGCAGAGGCGGCGAAGGGCGACCCCGCCGCCGTGCCCCTGCCGCGCCCCCTGCTGGACCGCCCCGGCTGCGACATGAGCTTTTCGGGCCTCAAGACTGCCGTGCTGCGGGTCCGCGATCAGGCAGTCGCCGCCGAGGGGGGGCTGCGCGAAACCCTGCGTGCCGACATCTGCGCCTCCTTTCAGCAAGCCGTGGCCGAGGTGCTGGCCGAGAAAACCCGCCGTGCCTTGGTGCAGGCCGACGTGCCGGTGGTTGCCGTCGCAGGCGGAGTCGCGGCCAACCGGACCATCCGCGCGGCGCTGGAGCAGGTGGCAGAGGAAGCAGGCGTCCGCTTCCTTGCGCCTCCGCTGGCGCTTTGCACCGACAATGCGGCAATGATCGCCTGGGCGGGGATCGAGCGGTTCCGCTTGGGCCATCGCGACGGCATGGACCTGGCTGCCCGTCCCCGCTGGCCCCTGGATCAGAGCGCCGCGCCGATGCTGGGCGCGGGCAAGCGGGGGGCCAAGGCATGAGCATCGCCGTTCTTGGGGCAGGAGCCTTCGGCACGGCGCTTGCTGTCGCACTGTCGGCCAAGGGGCCGGTGGCGCTGTGGGGGCGGCGGATCGAGTGGCGAGAAGAAAACCCCCTGCTGCCCGGCGTCACCCTGCCCGCCAGTGTAAGCGTGACGGAGTCCTTGCCGGACGCCGAGGTCCTGCTGGTCGCCATTCCCGCGCAGGCTTTGGGCGGCTTTCTGTCCGGCCACGGCGCGCGGCTGGACGGCCGGGCGCTGGTCAGCTGCGCCAAGGGGATCGATCTGGCCACCGGCCGCTCGCCTGCGCGGATGCTGGCCGAGGCGTGCCCTGACGCGACCGTGGCGGTCCTGACCGGCCCCAGCTTTGCCGCCGACATCGCGCGGGGGCTGCCAACCGCGCTGACGCTTGCCTGCGCGGACAGGCAGGCGGGGCATGAACTGCAGCATGCGCTCTCCACCCCCGTTCTGCGCCTTTACCGCACGACCGACGTGACGGGGGCGGAACTCGGCGGCGCGCTGAAGAACGTCATCGCCATCGCGGCGGGCGTCGCCATCGGCGCGGGCTTGGGCGATTCCGCCCGCGCCGCCATCATCACGCGCGGTTTTGCGGAAATGACCCGCTTTGCCGCCGCGAAGGGCGCGGACGCCGAAACGCTGACCGGCCTGTCGGGCCTGGGCGACCTGATCCTGACCGCAACCTCGGAACAGTCGCGCAACTTCCGATACGGCCTGGCGCTGGGCCGGGCCGAGGCGTTCGATCCCGATGTCACCGTGGAAGGCGCGGCCACCGCCCGCGCCGTCGCCGCAATCGCCGCGCGCGAGGGGATCGAGATGCCCGTCTCGACCCTGATCGCCGGGCTTGCCGGGGGCCGCGTCGGCGTTAAACAGGCGGTGGAGCTTCTGCTCGCACGCCCGCTCAAGGAGGAATGATGCCGCTGTTTGCCGTGATCTGCCGGGACAAGCCCGGTCGCCTGGATGCCCGCCTGACCACGCGCGAGGCGCATCTCGCCTGGCTGAACGGATCGGGCCGGGTGCAGCTGGCCGGACCCTTCCTTGAGGATGGCAATCCCTGCGGCTCGCTGCTGATCGTCGAGGCGGACGACCTTGACGCGGCCAAGGCATGGGTCGCGGAAGACCCCTATGCGGCCGCCGATGTCTTCGACTCGGTCGAGGTCATGGCCTGGCGCAAGGCCATCGGATGAACCTCTGGCTCTTCAAGTCCGAGCCGGACGTGTTTTCCTGGGACGACCTCGTCGCGAAGGGTGACGCGGGCGAGGAATGGGACGGCGTCCGCAGCCATCAGGCCCGCAACCTGATGCGCGAGATGAAGGTGGGCGACCGGGGGTTCTTTTATCACTCGAACCTGGGCAAGGCCGTCGTCGGCATCGTCGAGGTGATCGCCGAGGCACATCCCGACTCGACCGCCGCCGACCCGAAATGGGAATGCGTGGACATCCGGGCGGTCGAGCCTCTGCCACGCGCCGTGGGTCTGGCCGAGATCAAGGCGGACCCGCGCTTTGCCGAGATGGTGCTGGTCAGGAACTCGCGCCTGTCGGTCCAGCCGGTGAAGCCCGAGGAATGGGACACGGTGCTGGCGCTTTCGGGCGCGAAGGGGTGAGAGCATGGAACTGATGATCGTCATTGCCGCCGCCGTCCTCGCCTGGGTGGTCGGCGCGATCTGGTATCGGCTGAACGACCGGGTCTACAGCAACGCCTCGGCCCTGCAGGTGCAGAACATCGGCCACCCGCTGTCGCGGTCGGTCACGCCCTACCTGCTGGCGGGCGTGGCGCTGGTCGCCATCGCGGCGATGATCCGCATCCTTTACGTGCGCGCGGGCATCGACGGGGTCGTCCCGGGCCTCGGCTGGGGCGCGGGGATCGGCGCGGCCATCGTCGCGCCCTGGTTCTTCATCACCAACACCTATTCGCCCCGGCCCATGGTGATGACCCTGATCGACATGGGTTATGCGGTGCTGGCCTGCGCGGTGATGGGCGCGATCATGGGCGGCGTCTGAGGCAACTTCCCGCACCAAGGGGGGGCGTCAGGGCAGGATGCCGCATGGCTATGGGTTGCCCCAGGGCGGCCCAATGCCTACACCATCCCGGACCCAGCGCCGGAGCAAGCCCTTGGCCCGCCAACCCAAGCCGACGATCGACCGCCCGACCACCCGCCGCATCGGTGCGCTGAGGGCGCTCTGGCCCTTCCTGCGCCCCTACCGGACGATGATGGCGGCGGCGCTGGTGGCGCTGCTGGCCACCGCGGCTGTCAGCCTGGTCCTGCCCATCGCCGTCCGGCGCATCGTGGACGGCTTCGACCAGGGGGCAAAGCTTCTCGACCAGTATTTCCTCGCGGCCCTCGGCATCGCCGCCGCCTTGGCTATCGGCACGGCGCTGCGTTACGCGCTGGTCACGCGGCTGGGCGAGCGCGTCGTGGCCGACATCCGCCGTGCCGTCTTCTACCGGGTGATCGGTCTTTCGCCATCCTTCTTCGAGCGGGTGATGACGGGCGAGATCATCAGCCGCATTACGACTGACACGACGCTGATCCTGTCGGTGCTGTCCAGTTCCGTCTCGCTGGCGCTGCGCCAGACCATCGTGGTGATCGGCGGGCTGGTGATGCTGCTCATCACCTCGCCCAAGCTGACGGGCCTGCTGTTCCTGCTGGTTCCGGTGGTGATCGTGCCGATCATCGTGCTGGGCCGACGCCTGCGGGTGCTGTCGCGCGAAAGCCAGGACTGGATCGCGAACTCGTCGGGCACCGCCTCGGAAGCCCTGCTGGCGGCGCAGACCGTCCAGGCCTTCACCGCCGAGGCGCCCACCCGCGCCGCCTTCGCCCGCGTGACCGAGACCGCCTTCGGCTCGGCCGAGCGGCGCATCCGCATCCGCGCGGTGATGACGGCGCTGGTGATCTTCCTGATCTTCGCGGGCGTGGTGGGCGTCCTCTGGGTCGGCGCGCGGGACGTGCGCGCCGAGGTCATGACCGTGGGCGAATTGGTGCAGTTCGTGATCTACGCCGTCCTCGTCGCCGGATCGCTGGGCGCGCTGTCGGAAATCTGGGGCGAGCTTCAGCGCGCCGCCGGTGCCACCGAGCGTCTGGGCGACCTGCTGGCGACCGAGGACACGCTGCGCGATCCTGCCAAGCCCGTGCCGCTGCCCCGCCCGGTCGCGGGCCGCATCGACTTCGACGCGGTGAGCTTCCGCTATCCCACCCGCCCCGACATCTCGGCATTGGACGACGTGACGCTGGCGATCCGCCCGGGCGAGACAGTGGCGCTGGTCGGCCCCTCGGGCGCGGGCAAGACCACCGTGGTGCAGCTGATCCAGCGCTTCTGGGATCCCGACCATGGCCGCGTCCGCATCGACGGCATCGACCTGCGCGACATGGCCCGCGACGATTTCCGCCGCGCCATCGCCCTTGTGCCACAGGACCCGGTGATCTTCGCCACCACCGCGCGCGACAACATCCGCTTCGGCCAGCCCGGCGCGACGGACGCGCAGATCGAGGCCGCCGCCCGCGCCGCCAATGCCCATGACTTCATCATGTCGCTGCCAGAGGGCTACGACACCCAGCTGGGCGAGCGCGGCGTGATGCTGTCGGGCGGCCAGAAGCAGCGCATCGCCATCGCCCGCGCGATCCTGCGCGACGCGCCGATCCTGCTGCTGGACGAGGCGACAAGCGCGCTGGACGCGCAATCCGAACGTCTGGTGCAGGACGCCATCGATGCCCTGGCGCAAGGACGCACGACGATCATCGTGGCCCACCGGCTGGCGACCGTGAAGAAGGCCGACCGGATCGTGGTGATGGAAGGGGGCCGCATCGTCCAGCAGGGCACGCATGAGGAACTGGTGGCGCAGGGCGGGCTTTACGCGCGGCTCGCGCGGCTCCAGTTCACCGACGGACCGGTCGAGGTGCCGGCTCCTGTCCCGGCGTGAGGCCTCGGGCCAAAGCGGCGCGCTGAAACTTCGGCGCGCCGGATGCATTGAGCCAGTCCCATCCCGAAGGAAGACTGGTCATGTCCTATCGCCGCAACATCAAGACCGCCCTGAAGGTCGCGCGCCTTGTTATCCGCAACCGCAAGACCGTGGCGCTGGCCGTGACCACCCTGGCCGGGCTTGCGGCCAAGGGCGCGGTCAGGCTGACCAAGAGCCCGAAACGCTGAACGGCCTCAGATCGCGGGGAAATACCTGCCCGCCGGCGACAGGGTGAAGATCTCGCAGCCGTCGGCGGTCACGCCCACGGCATGTTCGAACTGCGCCGACAGCGACTTGTCGCGGGTGACGGCGGTCCAGTCATCGGCCAGCACCTTGGTCTCGGGGCGGCCGAGGTTGATCATGGGCTCGATGGTGAAGAACATCCCTTCTTCCAGCTTCGGTCCCTTGCCGGGGCGGCCGAAGTGCAGGACGTTCGGCGGCGCGTGGAAGACGCGCCCGATGCCGTGGCCGCAGAAGTCGCGCACGACCGACATGCGGTGGCCCTCGGCATAGGTCTGGATCGCCGCGCCGATGTCGCCGAAGGTCGCGCCGGGACGGACGGCCTCGATCCCCTTCATCAGCGCGTCATGGGTCACCTGGATCAGCCGCTTTGCCTTCACCGAGGGGGTGCCCGCGACATACATGCGGCTGGAATCCCCGAACCAGCCATCCAGGATCACGGTCACGTCGATGTTCAGGATGTCGCCGTCCACCAGCCGCTTGTCGCCCGGGATGCCGTGGCAGACAACGTGGTTCACGCTGATGCAACTGGCGTGCTGGTAGCCGCGATAGCCGATGGTGGCACTGGTTGCGCCCAGTTCCTCGACCCGGGTGCGGATGAAATCGTCGATCTCGCCCGTGGTGGTGCCGGGGAAGACGCGCTCGCCCACCTCGTCCAGGATCCGGGCGGTCAGGCGCCCGGCAGCATGCATGCCCTCGAAGTCCTCGCGGGTGTGGATGCGGATTCCCTCGGGGGTGACGCGGGCTTCGTTCATCGGGCAGTCCTTTCGCTTGACTTGCCAGATAGTCCCGGAAGGCCACTTGTTCCAGTCCCGCGCGCTGGCAATATGGCGGCCGAACAGAAAGGCAGCCCCATGCAGTCCGACAATCCCACCGCCGCCATCCTGCTGATCGGGGACGAGATCCTGTCCGGCCGCACCCGCGATGCCAATGCCCATCACCTTGCGGGCATCCTGAACGCGGTGGGCATCGACCTGCGCGAAATCCGCGTGGTGGCCGACGACCACGACGCGATCGTGGCGGCGATCCGGGCGCTGGACCGGCAGCTGGGCGGCGACTGGGACATGGTCTTCAGTTCGGGGGGGATCGGGCCGACCCATGACGACATCACCGCCGACGCGGTCGCCGATGCCTATGGCGTGCCTCTGGAGATCAACGCCGAGGCGAAGCGCGTGATGGAGGAGCGCTGGAACCGCCTTGGCACTCCCGTCACCGAAAGCCGCCTGCGCATGGCCCGCATCCCCGTCGGCGCGACCCTGATCGAGAATGCCGAGTCGGCTGCCCCCGGCTTTTCCATCGGCGGGCTGCATGTCATGGCCGGGGTGCCGTCCGTCTTCCGCAGCATGGTCGAGGCGCTGCTGCCCCGCCTGACCCCCGGCCGTCCGCCCGTGTCGGAAACGATCCGGGTCGAGCGCCCGGAATCCGAGATCGCCGACGGCTTGCGAGAGGTCGCGCGCAGCTATCCCCGGCTGTCGCTGGGCAGCTATCCGTTCACCGAGGAGGGACGCTACGGCACGAACCTGGTGATCCGGGGCCTCGACGCGGAGGAGGTGGCGCAGGCCCGCGCCGCACTGGTCGCACGGCTGGCCCTGTGATCTCGCCCCAGTTCGAGGCGGCTTGGACGGCTACATGGCCGGCCGCCGAATACGCGCGCGAGGGGGCTTTCGTGGTCGCGCGCGGCGAGGGCGGAGGCGGCCGCGTCAGCGCCGCCCGTGCCGTCGCCGACTGGTCCGAAGCCGACATCGCCGCAGCCGAGGCCCGGCACCATGCCTGGGGCCAGCCGCTGCTGTTCTCGGTGGACGCCGGGGACCGCGTCCTGGCCGAGGTGCTGGCGGCGCGCGGCTATCGGGAAGCTGATCCGACGCTCGTTCTTTCTGCGCCGCTGCCCGTCCTGACCGAGCCGCCGATCCCGCCCGTCACGGCGATGGACTGCTGGCCGCCGCTGGCGATCCAGCGCGACCTGTGGGCGCAGACCGGCATCGGTCCCGAAAGGCAGGCGATCATCGATCGCGCCGGACACCCCAAGGCCGCGATCCTTGGGCGCACCAAGGACCGCGCAGCGGGCGTGGGTTTTGTCGCGGTGCATGGGCGCCATGCCATGCTGCACGCGCTGGCGGTACTGCCGGAATGGCGGGGCCGGGGGCGGGGGACCTGGATGGTCCGGCGCGCCGCCCGTTTCGGACTGGAGCACGGGGCGCAGGACCTGACCCTGGCGGTGACGGCGGCAAACGCGCCCGCGCGCGCGATGTATGAGCGGCTGGGCTTCGCCCAGGTGGGCGCCTACGCCTATTGGCGGCGGGACTGAGTCCTCAGTCGGTCGCCAGCCGCCGGAACTCGCGCTTGAGCAGGTCCAGCTCGGCCCGCAGCAGGTCGATCTCGGCACGCAGGTCGCCGTCCAGTCCCTCGCCCGCCAGCAGGGGCAGGTAGCCGACGCGCCGGGCGCCGGGCCGCGGCGCCTCCAGCCCCTCGCCGTCGTCGGCGATCAGCATGTAGGTCTGCATCCCCTCGGCCAGGGTCTCGGCGGGGACGCGCGCGCGGATGCGCCACAGGCCCTCGCCCTCGGGCTCGACCTCGGCCAGCCCGACGGTGCGGCCGCTCAGGGTCAGCGCGATCCGGGCGGGCGCCTCGTCGATGTGCAGCGCGCCTTCCCAGACGCCGCCCTTCAGGCCCAGCGAAGCGAAATTCCCGATCATCTCACCCTCTATACATCCGCGCGCAGGTGGCGCGACAGGAACAGGTCGCGGATTCGGACCGAGTTCATCTGCGGCGCCTCGAAGATCAGGTCGAGCCACATCCGCTCGAGCCGCCGTTCGTTGATGTCGAGATAATGCAGGTCGAACTCGATCACCCGCGTCGTTGACACCCCCGGCACCAGGTCGCCCAGGTGGCGCAGCAGGTCGTCGGTGTTGGGACCGTGGCCGACGTTCAGCCGGGCGTAGATGCTCATGGGGCGCTCGACACCCAGCGTGGCGTCCAGCCGGACGATATGGGACCGCGTCAGTCCGTCCAGGCTTTCCGGGGGCAGGTTGATCGCCACCGAAAGGTAGCTGCCCGCGAAGCCAAGCGTTTCCAGTTGCAGCCCGTAGGGCGCAAGGTCCGCCGCGCTGCGGTTGGGGATCTGGCGCAGGATCAGCGCCCGGGCCGAGCAGTCGTGCCAGACGGCGGCTTCCTCGCCCAGGCCCTCGCCGCTGGCCGGGGCCGCGATGCCCGTGGGCGCGATCCGGGACGACAGGAACGAGGGCCGCCAGCGCCAGTCGGTGCCGGCGGGCAGGTTCAGCACGTCGGCGGAGCGCGCCGCCCCGTCCAGCCGCAGTTGCGCCCGCGACAGGAAGCGGTCGAGACTGCGGCGCAGTTCCTGTCCCTCGGCCTGAAGCGAGCGGAGGGCGTGGCGGCTCAGGCTGCCGGTATCCGCCGCCATCTCGGACCATTGCGCCGCCGCCCGGCGCCGCACCCGGTTTGCCACCCATCTGCGCGGACGAAACGCCATGCCGGGCCCTCTGCCGTCACTGGTCCATGTAGATATGGGTTTCCGCCTGCGCCCCCGGATGGGTGACCGCGCCATAACGGGCCGATCCGACGAGCCTGGCGTATTTCCACAGCGCGCCGGATGCATAGTCGGTGTTGCGCGGCCCGGCCCATTCCGCCTTGCGGCGGGCGAGTTCCTCGTCGGACAGGTCGACCGAGATCGTGCCCTCGATGGCGTTCAGCGTGATCATGTCGCCGTCGCGGACCAGCGCGATGGGGCCGCCATGCGCGGCCTCGGGGCCGACATGGCCCACGCAGAAGCCGCGCGTCGCGCCCGAGAAACGTCCGTCGGTGATCAGCGCGACCTTCTTGCCCATGCCCTGGCCGGACAGCGCGGCGGTGGTGGCCAGCATCTCGCGCATCCCCGGGCCGCCTGCGGGGCCTTCGTTGCGGATCACGATGACCTCGCCTTCCTTGTAGGTGCGCGCCTGGACGGCGGCAAAGGCGTCCTCTTCGCATTCGAAGACGCGGGCGGGGCCGGTGAAGACCTGCTCGGCCTCGCTCATGCCCGCGACCTTCACGATGGCCCCGTCAGGGGCGAGGTTGCCCTTCAGCCCGACGACGCCGCCGGTCTGGGTCAGGGGCGTGGCGACGGGGTGGATGACCTTGCCGTCGGGCTCGCCGCGGATCTCCTCCAGTTCCTCGCCCAGGGTGCGGCCCGAGGCGGTGATGCAGTCGAGATGCAGCAGGCCCGCGCGGGCCAGTTCCTTCATCACGACCGGGATGCCGCCGACCTCGTAAAGGTCCTTCGCCACATATTCGCCGCCCGGACGCAGGTTCACGAAATAGGGCGTGTCGTGGAAGATGTCGCAGACGTCGAACAGGTCGAAGTCGATCCCCGCCTCATGCGCGATGGCGGGCAGGTGCAGGCCGCCGTTGGTGGACCCGCCGGTGCAGGCCACGACGCGGGCGGCGTTCTCCAGCGACTTGCGGGTGACGATGTCGCGGGCGCGGATGTTCTTCTCGATCAGGTTCATGACCGCCACGCCCGAGGCGTCGCAGAACTGGTCGCGGCTTTCATAGGGCGCAGGGGCACCCGAGGAGTTCAGCAGCGCCAGCCCGATCGCCTCCGACACGCAGGCCATGGTGTTGGCGGTGTATTGTGCCCCGCAGGCGCCCGAGGACGGGCAGGCCACGCGTTCCATGATGTCCAGTTCCGCGTCCGAGATCAGGCCCGCCGCGTGCTTGCCCGCCGCCTCGAACATGTCCTGCACGGTGATGTCGCGGCCCTGATAGCGGCCGGGAAGGATCGAGCCGCCGTAGATGAACACGCTCGGCACGTTCAGCCGCACCATCGCCATCATCATCCCCGGCAGCGACTTGTCGCAGCCCGCCAGCCCCACGAGCGCGTCATAGCAATGCCCGCGCATGGTCAGTTCGACCGTGTCCGCGATGGCATCGCGCGAGGCCAGCGAGGACCGCATCCCCTCGTGCCCCATGGCGATGCCGTCGGTCACGGTGATGGTGGTGAACTCGCGCGGCGTGCCGCCGCCCTTCTTGACGCCCATCTTCACCGACTGCGCCTGGCGGTTCAGCGAGATGTTGCAGGGCGCGGCCTCGTTCCAGCAGGTGGCGACGCCGACCAGGGGCTGGTGGATCTCCTCCTCGGACAGGCCCATCGCGTAAAGATAGCTGCGGTGCGCGGCACGCGCGGGCCCCTCGGTCACGTGACGGCTGGGCAGTCTCGACTTGTCGAAGCGCGTGTTGTGCATGGCTATCCCCCTTGGCTTGGCATCGGGAATAGTCGCGCGCGGCAGGGCGGGCAAGGGCAAGGGTCGTTCAGATCGACAACCAGTAGGCGAGAACGCCCGCCACCGTCGCAAGCCCCGCGTCCCGCCGCCACAGCATCGCCGCCGCCGCGGCAAGGGCGCCCAGCGAGAAGGGGCGCAGGCTGCCGCTGGCGACTGCCGCCCGCGCCTCGGGCAGCAGCACCGCGACCGCGATGGCGGCGAGGATGCAGGGCCCCAGTGCGTCGAGCCATGCGGGCGGCGGCGTGTCGGGCGTCCCGCTGCGGCGGTCGCGCAGCAAGGGCAGGGCGCGGGTGAGATAGGTCACCGCACCGATCACGACGAAGGCCGCCCAGAGCGCCCCGGTCATCGGAACCACCGCGCGGAAAGGCAGGCGAGCGCGCCGCCGGGAATGGCCAGCTTGTCGTGGCCGGTCAAAACCGCCAGCGCGGCGATACCGGCGGCGAGCGCAACCGGCACCGCGACCTCGCGCCGGATGGAGCCGAGCATCAGCCCGATGAACAGCGCGGGCAGGGCAAAGCCCATGGCGGCGGCGGCCGATTCGCTTGTCTGCCGCAGGGCGTCGCCCGCAGCCGCGCCGATGAGGCTGCCGCCGGTCCAAGCGGCCCATGCGGTCAGCGCCACGGCGATCAGCCAGCGCCCGCTCGGCCTCCAGCCGTTGGCGGTCGCCGCCAATGCGGTGGCGAAGACCTCGTCGGTCAGGCCGAGGGCGAAGACCGCGCGCCGGGTGCGGTCCGCGGCGATGCGGCTGCGCAGGACGAGGCCGTAAAGCAGGTGCCGCAGGCTTGCCGCGCTGGTCAGCAGGATCATCAGCGGAATCGCCATCCCTGCCGGGATGGCCGCCAGCAGGAAGGCCTGGTTCGCGCCGGAGAAGACGATGGCCGACATGGCGCCGACCTCGGCCACGCCAAGTCCGATGCCGGTCGCGGCGGCGCCGAAGGCGAAGGCCGCGGGCAGGTAGCCCACGGCGATAGGCATGGCCGCGCGCAGCCCGGCGCGGAAGCTGTCAGGGGGCAGATCCTGTCTCATGGCCGCCCTGTGCCACCCGCAGGGGTGATGTTCCAGCCGTCACAGCAGCGGCGCGGCCAGCGCAAGGATATTGTTGCGAAGCCGCCGCCACCAGGGCCAGCGGCGCACCTCGGCCAGCGTCAGCAGGCGCGAGCGAGCAACGTAGCTGCGCTGGCGCTCGTCCAGTTCGGCGGTCAGGGCCGCGTCCACGACCATCAGGTTCAGCTCGTAGTTCAGCTCGAAGCTGCGGCGGTCGAGGTTGGCGCTGCCCAGCATCGCCATGCTGCCGTCCACGGTGATGATCTTGGAATGGATCAGTCCGCCCCGGAACAGACGCATCTCGACGCCCGAGGACAGAAGCCCGTGCCAGAGGCCCTCGCTGGTGGCGTTGACGAACAGCGAATCGTTCCGTTCGGGCAGGATCAGCGTGACCCGCACGCCGCGCCGCGCGACGGTGCGGATGGCGGCATCCAGCGGCTGCTCGGGGACGTAATAGGGCGTGGTGATCGTCAGCCGGTCGCGCGCCGAATGGATCAGCGTCGTGATGGTGTCCGACATCGACGCCTGCCGCCGGTCGGGGCCTGTGGCGATCACCTGCGCGATGGCGCCCGGATGCGCGCGGGCGCCCGCGCCGTCCAGCATGTGGCTGAGATCCTGGCCCGTGTAGCTCATCCAGTCGGCCAGGAAGGCCGTCTGCATCTGGCGCACGACCGGCCCCTCGATCCGCACGAGGATGTCGATCCAGGGGGCGAAGCGCGGCTTGATGGCAAAGGCCATGTCGGCGCAGTTGCGGCTGCCGGTGAAGGCCACGGCATTGTCGATCACCACGATCTTGCGGTGATTGCGCAGGTCGATCCGCTGGAACAGGACCTGCAGGAAGGGATAGACCACCGGATAGGCCGCCCGGCATTCCACCCCCGCCGCCTTCATCCGCGCCCAGTGATCGGACCGCAGCAGCAGGCGCGAGCCGACCGCGTCCACGATCACACGAACCGCGACGCCGCGCCGGGCCGCGCGGATGCAGGCCTCGGCCACACGGACACCCGAGCGGTCGGGCAGCCAGATGTAGAACAGCAGATGCGCGTGGTCGCGGGCGGCCTCGACCTCGGCCGCGATAGCCTCGATGGCGCTGTCATCCTCGGCCAGAAGATGCAACTCGTTGCCCTCGACCGCCGAAAAGCCGCCCACCGCGCGGCCCGACTGCAGCACAGGCCTGGCCTGGCCGGGCAGGGCGGTCAGGTCATGGGGCCCGCGCCGCCAGCGTCCGCTCAGCCGTTCGCGCACGTGACGCCGCGTCCGAAGATAGCCCCGGCGCAGGCGGATTTCCCCGAACAGGACATAGGCCGCAATGCCCACAAGCGGCACCACGACGATCATCAGCACCCAGGCCAGCCTGACCGGAGGTTCCAGCCGGGGCCGCATCAGCACCCGGGCCGACACGGACAAGGCCGCCGCGGCATGGAGGATGATCGGCACGTCCGCCCACATGGTCCGGCAGCTTGCCAAGACGGCGCGCGATTGCAATAGCGCGGTCCCCGGCATATTTCGGCCCGACGCCGGGAAAACGCCGAGGGCCGCCATGAACTGGATCACCAACTACGTCCGCCCGCGCATCAACTCGCTGTTCTCGCGGCGGGAGGTGCCCGAGAACCTGTGGACCAAGTGCCCGGAATGCGGGACGATGCTGTTCCACCGCGAACTGGCCGACAATCTCAACGTCTGCACGAATTGCGACCATCACCTGTCGATCAGCCCGCGGGCGCGCTTCACCGCGCTGTTCGATGGCGGCGTCTTTGTCGAGGTCAAGGTGCCCGAGCCGGTGGCCGATCCGCTGGGCTTCAAGGACCAGAAGAAATACCCCGACCGCCTGAAATCCGCGCAGAAGTCCTCGGGCGAGCGTGATGCGATGCTGGTGGCCGAGGGCGAGATGGGCCGCACGCCCATCGTGGCGGCGGCGCAGAACTTCGACTTCATGGCCGGATCGATGGGCATGTATGTCGGCAATGCCATCATCGCGGCGGCGAAGCGCGCGGTCGAGTTGAAGCGGCCGCTGGTGCTGTTTTCCGCCTCGGGCGGGGCGCGGATGCAGGAAGGCATCCTGTCCTTGATGCAGATGCCCCGCACCACTGTCGCCGTGCAGATGCTGAAGGAAGCGCGGCTGCCCTACATCGTCGTGCTGACCCATCCGACGACCGGGGGCGTGACCGCCAGCTACGCCATGCTGGGCGACATCCAGATCGCCGAGCCCAACGCCCTGATCTGCTTCGCCGGGCCGCGTGTGATCGAGCAGACCATCCGCGAGAAGCTGCCCGAGGGCTTCCAGCGCGCCGAATACCTGCTGGAACACGGGATGCTGGACCGCGTGACGCATCGCAAGAAGCTGCGCGAGGAACTGATCTCGATCCTGCGGATGCTGACGGGCCAGTCCGCGCCCGTTGTGGCCGACCTGCCCGCTCCGGGCGTGCTGCCCTCGGCCCTGCCGGATGCGCCCGAAGCGTCGGACCCGCCCGCCGGATCCCTCGCCCCCGAGGCCGAACCGGCGCCCGAAGCGGTTGCCGCGCGGGATTGACGTGAGCGGGGCGACCGACGCGATCCTGCAGCGGCTGACCACGCTGCATCCCAAGGTCATCGACCTGTCGCTGGACCGGATGCGGCGGCTTCTGGCCGACCTGGGCGACCCGCAGGACCGGGTGCCCCCGGTGATCCACGTGGCGGGAACGAATGGCAAGGGCTCGACCCAGGCCTTCATCCGCACCGGGCTGGAAGCGGCGGGGCTGCGCGTCCACGCCTATACCTCGCCGCATCTCGCCTTCTTCAATGAGCGTATCCGGCTGGCAGGCGAGTTGATCGGCGACGAGATGCTGGCCGAGACGCTGGCCGAGGTCGAGGCGGTGAACGCCGGGCGCCCCATCACCTTCTTCGAGGTGACGACCGCCGCGGGCTTCCTCGCCTTCTCGCGTGTGCCCGCCGATTACACGCTGCTGGAAGTGGGCCTGGGCGGACGTCTGGACGCGACAAACGTGGTCGAGGCGCCGCGCCTGACCGTCATCACCCCTGTCAGCATCGACCACACGCAATACCTGGGCGACACGCTTCCCCAGATCGCGGGCGAGAAGGCGGGCATCCTCAAGCGCCGGGTGCCCTGCGTGGTCGCCCGCCAGCCCCACGAGGCTCTGGCGGTGATCGAGAGCAAGGCCGCCCGCCTCGGCTGTCGCCTGTCCGTCGCGGGCCAGCACTGGACCGTCGCGCGCGAAGGCGATGCCTTGGTCTATCAGGATGAGCGCGGGCTTCTGGACCTGCCGCTGCCGGCGCTGCCGGGGCCGCACCAGGTCGAGAACGCCGGCACCGCCATCGCGGCCCTGCGCGAGCTGGGCTTCGGGCAGGCCGAGGCCTCTGCCGCAATGGCACGGGTCGAATGGCCCGCCCGGATGCAGCGCCTGACGCGCGGGCCTCTGGTTCACACGGCAGGGACGTGCGAGCTGTGGCTCGACGGCGGCCACAACCCGGCGGGGGGCGAGGCGGTCGCCGCGACGCTGGCCGCCATGCCGCGCAAGCCCACGCATCTGGTCTGCGGAATGCTGAACACCAAGGACGTCACGGGCTACATGCGCCCGCTCGCGCCGCAGGTCGAGAGCCTGACCGCCGTCACCATCGAGGGCGAGGCCGCGACCCTGCCCGCCGAGGCGACCGCCGCCGCCGCCGAAGGCGCGGGCATCCGGGCCACGACCGCGCCCGGCGTGACCGACGCCGTCACGGCCCTTGCCCGGCAGCATCCGGGCGCGCGCCTCCTGATCTGCGGCTCGCTGTATCTCGCGGGGCGGGTGCTGCGCGAAAACGGCTGAGCCGTGCCGCCCCAGCGGCGCGGTCGATTTCCCATGCGGACATCTCGCCGGATCGGGCGGTGCGAACCTTGCGCCCTGCCAATCAAGGCCGGGCAGGCGCTTCTTCCTGACCCGAATACCCTTGTCGAGCGCGACGACCCGACAAGCGCCGATGCCTTTGGAGAGCGCTCCTACGACGCCTTGCCCCAACCAGCGCCCTGCATCTCGCGCAGGCGGCTGGCGGTGCGCTCGAACTCGAACGCGCCGGTGCCGGTGGGGTAAAGCGCCTCGGGCTCGGCGGCGGCGCTGGCGTGAAGGCGCACCTTGGCCTCGTAAAGCGCGTCGATCAGCGTCACGAAGCGCTTGGCGCGGTCGTGGTTCGCGGGGCCGAGCGTCGGGATGCCGTCGATCAGCAGCGCGTCGAAGGCCTCGGCCATGGCGAGGTAGTCCGCGGGGCCCAGCGGCTTGCCGCACAGGTCCTCGAAGCCCGCACGCGCCACACGGCCCGACGCGGCGGGGATCGTCACGCTGCGGCCATTCACGGCCAGGTCGCGCGGCCGAGGCGCGGCTCCGCCGGTCAGGTCGGCCCAGACCTCGTCCAGCGCCTCTGCCGCGCCAGCGTCCGCGGGCGTGAACCAGACCTCGCTGCCTGCCCGGCGGCCCTGCCGGTGGTCGCGCGGGGATTCGAGATGCAGCACCTGCATCCGGTCCCGGATCAGCGCGATGAAGGGCAGAAACAGCTGCCGGTTCAGCCCGTCCTTGTAAAGGTCCTCGGGTACCCGGTTCGAGGTCGTGACCACCACCACGCCACGGTCGAACAGCACCTGGAACAGCCGCCCGACGATCATCGCGTCGGCGATGTCGGTGACCTGCATCTCGTCGAAGCAGAACAGCCGGGTCTGGGCGGCGATGGCCTCGGCCACGGGACGCACGACGTCCTGGTCGCCGCGCGCGCGGGCCTCGTTCAGTCCGGCCTGAACCTCCTGCATGAACTCGTGGAAATGGACGCGACGCTTCCCGGGGATGGGAGCCGTCTCCATCACCAGGTCCATCAGCATCGACTTGCCGCGCCCTACGCCCCCCCACAGGTAGATACCCCGGCGTGACGGATCGGGCGGCGGGTTGGCCTTGGCCCCGAAGATGCGCCCCAGAAGCCCGCCGGGCTTGCTGGCCGGATGCGGCCGCGCCAGTGCCGCGGCCAGCCGGTCAAACGCGGGAAGCACGGCGCGCTGGGCGGCGTCGTCCTTGATGGCGCCGTCCGCGACACGACGGTCATAGGCGGCGGTGACGGGATGCGAGACGGAATGGGCCATGGCCCGAGCCGTGCCAAAGAACGGGCGCGCCCGCAAGGCCGCCTGTCGTGGTGGTCAAGCGGGAATAATGCGTGCGCTGCCGATGAATGGGGCCCTGACCCCGTTCATCCCAGGATATTCAGACGAGGAAGAAGCCCTGATGTCAGTGCCACATGGCAATGTCGTGCCGCGCGGCCGGCTTTCTTCAGGCGGCAGGTTCCAGGTTCGGCCTCAAGGCTCCACGCCGCCCGCCACGGACTCGATCCGCCGCAGGACGTCCCGCTTTTCCTTGTCGCTCATCCGGCCCCAGCGGGCGATCTCGTCCAGTGTGCGCAGGCAGCCGGCGCAGACCCGCGTAACGGGGTCCAGCGCGCAGAGCTTTCGGCAGGGGCTTTCGACGCTCATGCGAGATGGCGCAGGCGATCCAGCGCGCCTTGCAGGATATAGCCCGCCGCGACCTGGTCGATGACCTCGGCCCGTTTGCGGCGCGAGGCGTCGGCTTCCAGCAGGGCGCGTTCGGCGGCGACCGTGGACAGGCGCTCGTCCCAGAAGGCCAGGGGCAGGGGCGTCAGCCGTTCAAGATTGCGGGCGAAGGCGCGGGTGGACTGGACACGCGGCCCCTCGCTACCGTCCATGTTCAGGGGCAGGCCCAGCACCAGTCCCACGAGGCCGCGGTCCGACGCGATCCGCAGAAGCTCTGCCGCGTCCAGCGTGAACTTCTGCCGGCGGATCACCGTCAGGGGCGAGGCGACCTGCCGCAGCCCGTCGCTGACCGCGATGCCGATGGTCTTGGTGCCCAGGTCCAGCCCGGCGATGGCGCCGATGCGGGGCAGGGCGGCGGCGAAATCCTCGAAGACCGTGCAGATCATGGGGCGGACAGCCCCACCTCGGCGGCGGCGGCCTCGATCACGGCGCTCGCATCGGGCGTGGCGCCGAAGCGGGTGCGGGCCTCGGCCAGGATCTCGCGCGCATGGGGCTCGTTGCCGATGCGGACCAGCGAGGTGATGAGCCGCGCCCATTCCTCGGGCGTGCCGCCTTCGGTCGCAAGCCGGGTTTCCAGGTTCTGGACCATGCCCGCGATCATCTGCTGTCGTTCCTCGGGCGTCATGTCGCCTGCCGCCGCCATCGTGTCGGCATCGGGGCCGGGCAGGGCAGAAGCGGATGGGACCTCGGGCGGGACATAGTCCGGCTGCCCGGCCAGCCAGGCGAGGTCAGGGATCAGCTGACGGATCGGACCCATCCAGGGAGCGCCGGCAGGGCCGGTTTCCAGCAGGTCGCGCCAGATGCCGAAGGCGATGTCGGGGCGGTCGTTCTGGGCATACATCAGTCCCTGCAGGTAACGTGCCTGACCGTCTGCGGGGTCGATCCGCAGCGCCGCCTCGATCTGCGCGCGTGCCTCGGCCGAGACAAACCCGCCCGCCGCCTCGATCATCAGCGCGGCTAGGCGGGTGTGATCCAGCCCCTGGACCTCGGAGCCCCGGATGGCGATCAGCCGTTCCTGTGCCTGCCGGGCGGCGGCGCTGTTGCCCAGCCGCGCCTCGTGCTCGGCCAGAAGGGCAAGGCCCCGCGCGTCGTCGGGGCGCTGGGCCACGGCGGCGCGCAACTGCTCGATCAGGCGCAGGTAGTCGGGATCGGCCTGGGGCTTCGGGCGTTCGGGCGCGCGGGCCTCGGCATCGGCCTGGGTGGGAAGGTCGCGCAGCCGCTCGTCGGCGGCGGCGATGCGCGCGCCCAGCGGCAGGTCGGGCATCGCCGGGGCGCCCAGCCGCCAGTAGACGGCGGCGCTGGCAGCCAGCGCGGCAACCAGCAGCACGGCCGCGATCACGGGGCGCGAACCCCGGCCCTGTGGCACGGCCTGCCGGACCATGGCGCGGTCGGCGTCAAGGATCTTGCGCCCGATCTCGGTCCGCAGCCGCTCGGCCTCGATCTCGGTCAGCACGCCCCGCGCGACGTCCCGGTCCACCTCGCGCAGCTGGTCGCGATAAACGCCCAGATCATAGGCCGCGGCCGGCTCTGCCACGGGGGCGGAGCTTCGGAAGAAGGGCCGCAGGATCGCCGCCGCCACCATCGCCGTCATTGCCGCCGTCAGGATCCAGAACATCGCCGCCTCGCTTTCTTGACGGACCAGATAAGGAATAACCCGGCCGGGCGAAAGCGGCCGGACGCCGCAGAGGGCATTGCGAAGGCAGGGCCCGCAGCGCCGGAGCCTGGTTTCGGCAGCTTCTCTCCCTGTAATTGGGCGTCGCTGGGACAAGCGGCCGCCCTGCCGGAGGCTTCATGGATGAATGCGTGACGACGGGGTGATGCGTTGATCCCGGCTGGGAAACCCGCGCCGGGCCGCAGGCGTTTGGGAATCGCAAGGAGAGTCGATCATGGCAACCCGCAACCCGTCGAACAGGAACCTCTGGATCATCGCAGCCCTGGTGGTGCTCAGCGCCGCCATCCTTGCCTGGTTCCTGGGCTCGGGCAGCCTGCCGGGCGCCAGTGTCGCGGATGTCGGGATAGCCCCGCCGCCCGGCCCGGTCACGGCGCAGGCCGGTGGCACCTGAGCGGCGCGCCCGGCTGAACGAAGTCACGCCGCGTCCTGCAAGATGGTTCGCAGGGCGCGGTCCAGGCCGGCCGAGCCCGGCGATCAATGTCCAACGTGCAGAGGTCCTTTCATGGCAAATTCCGGCAATCCCCGAACCGGCAGCGGTATCAATCCCTGGACGCTTGTCATCGCCGCCGCCGCCGTCATCCTGGTGATCGTCCTGTTCTTCCTGTTCGCCCCGCTGCAGGATCCTGTTCCCAGCCCCGACAGCCCGGTGGCGACAGGAGCCGTGGGCGAGCCCGCCGGAGTCACCGGCCAGACCAGCGCCGCCCAGCCCGGCGCACCCGGCGCGGCCCCGGCGAACCCGGACCTCGCGCCCGGAACGGGGACCGACGTCACCCGCGGAAGCAACTGAGGCGGGGTGCGGCCGTCCGGCCGGTGCCGGGCGGATGTCTGCCTTGGTGGCGGGCCGGTGGGGCCGCTTGCAGGCACGGGGGCTTTGCCCCCCGGCCCCTGCGGATCCTCCCCCCCCCAAGGATATTTGGGCGAAGAAGAACGCCCCTGGGGCGATAGGCGACTGGCGCAAAGAAAAGGGGCCCGCCGGATGGCGGGCCCCTGTCGCATTCCGGGTGTCCGTGGCTCACATCCGCGAGGCGACGTTTTCCCAGTTCACGAGGTTCTCCAGGAAGTTTTCCAAGTACTTCGGCCGGGCATTGCGGAAGTCGATGTAGTAGGAATGCTCCCACACGTCGCAACCCAGAAGCGCCGTCTGGCCCTTGCAGAGCGGGTTCACGCCGTTTTCCGTCTTGGTGACTTCCAGCCCGCCCTGGCCGTTGCGGACCAGCCAGACCCAGCCCGAGCCGAACTGGCCGACCCCGCCTTCCGTGAACTTCTTCTTGAACTCAGCGACCGAGCCGAAGGATTCGATCAGCGCGGCTTCCAGGTTGCCGGGGATCTTGCCAGGGTTCGGGCCCATCATTTCCCAGAACTGGGCGTGGTTCCAGTGCTGGCTGGCGTTGTTGAAGATGCCGTTCTGGGCGACCGCGCCTTCCTGGTAGGTGCCCTTGACGATCTCTTCGAGCGAGGCGTTTTCCCACTCGGTGCCCGCGATCAGTTCGTTCAGCTTGTCCACATAGGCCTTGTGGTGCTTGTCGTGGTGGAACTCGAGCGTCTCCCTCGACATCCCGCCGCTCGCCAGGGCGTCATGGGAATAAGGCAGGTCGGGAAGGGTGAAAGCCATGTTCGCAGTCCTTTCAGGGATTTGTCTGGTGCGTCGGAACGCAGTCTCGCCGCCGCGACAACGCCTTGCAAGGGGCAGCGGTTCCTTGCAGGTCTGCGGCAAGGAATCCGCGCGGGCGTTGGCAAACCGCCCTGCGCGTGTGTAGAAGGGCGGGAACACGACAAAGGGCAGGGGCGCGGGCGCGCATGGCGAACCAGAACGACCGTTTCATCGACGAGGTGACCGAGGACCTGCGCCGCGACCGGCTGTTCCTGATGATGCGCCGCTATGGCTGGATCGCCGTGCTGCTGATCCTGGCCCTGGTGGCCGGGGCGGCCTGGCGGGAATATGCCTCGTCGCGCGACCGTGCGGCGGCCCGCGCCTTCGGTGACGCGATCCTTGCCGCCGAGGCCGAGGCGGACCCCGCCGCGCGTGCGGCAGCCCTTGCCGCGGTGCCGGCGGCCAATCCGCGCCAGGCGGGGTTGCGGGACATCCTGTCGGGGAACGCCTTGGTGGAGGCGGACGATCCGGCCGGGGCTGCGCAACGCTATGACGCGGTGGCGACAGCGGCGGGCGACAACCCCGTGGTGCGGGACCTCGCCGCGCTGAAGGCGGTGATCGCGCAGGGCCGCGGGATGAACCCGGCCGAACGCGACGCCGTGCTGGCCCAGCTCTCGGCCCCCGGCGCACCCTTCGAGATGATCGCGCTGGAACTGAAGGCGGTCGCCCTGTCAGGCGCGGGCCGCAAGGAGGATGCCGTGACGCTGATCCGCCAGATCCAGCAGAAGGACGGGCTGACCCAGGCGATGCGCCAGCGCCTGGCCGAGCACCTCATCACCCTGGGCATCGATCCCGAGCCCCAGACCGACAGCCAGACCGCCCCCGACTCGACCCTCGCGGCCGAGGTGATGCCGCCCGCGACGGGCGGTTGAGACCGCACGTTTCCGCCCGCGCCGCACCGGAGCCTTCCATGACCAGACTGACCACGCTGCTGCCCCTGATCGCCCTGACCGCGCTGGCGGCCTGCCAGCAGCGCGACGAGATCCTGCCCGGCACGCGGCTGGACCCGCGCGAGATCGTCTCGCCCGAGGGCCCCGCGGTCGAAGGGCCGGCAGGGGTGTCCTCGACGGCGCTGAACCTGTCGGCGCCGGTTTCGGTGGAGTGGACCGCCCGGGCGGCCAATCCCGCGCACCGGATGCCCCATGCCGCGCTTGCGGGCAGCGGCCAGCAGCGCCTGTGGTCGGCACCGATCGGCGAGGGCTCGGCCCGGCGTTATCGCATCACCGCCGACCCGGTGGTCGCGGGCGGGCGGGCCTTCACGCTGGACAGCCGCGCGCAGGTGGTGGCGACGGCGCTGAGCGGCGGCACGGCCTGGCGGCGCGACCTGACGCCTGCGGGCGAACGGGGCGACAGCGCCTCGGGCGGCGGCATCGCCTACGAGGGCGGGCGGATCTTCGTGACCACCGGCTATGGCGAACTGGTCGCGCTGGACGCGGGCTCGGGCGCGGTGCTGTGGCGCCAGCGGGTGGATGCGCCCATCGGCGGGGCGCCCACGGTGCAGAACGGCGTGATCTACGTGGTCGGGCGCGACGCGACCGGCTGGGCCGTGCGGGCAGCCGACGGGCGCGTCCTGTGGACAGTTTCGGGCATCCGCGCGCAGTCGGGCGTGACCGGCGTCGCCGCGCCTGCCGTGGACGGCGACCTGGTGATCTTCCCCTTCGCCTCGGGCCAGCTTCTGGCCGTGGACACGGCCACGGGGACCGAGCGGTGGAACGCGCAGCTCGCGGGCACTCGCCGGGGTCGCGCCATCGCCTTCATCCGCGACCTGACGGGCGACCCGGTGATCGCGGGCGACGTGGTGCTGGCGGGGTCGTCCTCGGGGCGGATCTATGCCTTCGACCGCGCGACGGGGACGGAAATCTGGTCCGACAAGGATGGCGCGAACAGCCCCGTGCTGCTTGCGGGCGGGTCGGTTTTCGCGGTCAACGATCAGGCGCAGCTGGTGCGGCTGGACGCCGCGACGGGCGGGCGCATCTTCGCGGTCAACCTGCCTTACTACACCGACAAGCGGGTGCGGCGGCAGGATTCGATCCACGTCCATTACGGCCCGGTGCTGGCGGGCGGGCGGCTGTTCGTGGCCTCGTCGGACGGCATCCTGCGCAGCTTCGATCCCCGCTCCGGCGCGCCGGTCGGGCAGGCGCCGATCCCCGGGGGCGCCGCAACCGCGCCCGTCGTCTCGGGCGGCACCTTGTATGTCACCGGCCGCGACGGCCAGCTTCACGCGTACAGGTAATGACCTTCACACTCGCCATCGTCGGACGGCCCAATGTCGGCAAGTCCACCCTGTTCAACCGCCTCGTGGGCAAGCGGCTGGCTCTGGTCGATGACCAGCCCGGCGTCACCCGCGACCTGCGCGAAGGCGACGCGCGCCTGGGTGACCTGCGCTTTGTCGTGATCGACTCGGCGGGGCTCGAGATGGTCGAGGACGACTCGCTGCAAGGACGGATGCGGCGCCTGACCGAGCGTGCCGTGGACGAGGCCGACATCTGCCTGTTCGTCATCGACGCCCGCGTGGGCGTGACGGCGGCGGACGAATATTTCGCCGACATCCTGAGGAAGCGCGCCAAGCACGTCATCCTGGCCGCCAACAAGGCCGAGGGTGCTGCGGGCGAGGCCGGGGCGACCGAGGGCTGGTCCCTGGGTCTGGGCGAGCCGCTGCGCATCTCGGCCGAACATGGCGAGGGGCTCGAGGACATCTACCGCGCCCTGAAGCCGCTGTCCGAGATCGTCCAGTCCGAGCGCCCCGCGCCCATCGCACCGGAAACCGACGTCACCCTGACCGACGAGCAGGCGGAATCGGGCGAGGGCGCCGAGGACTGGCGGCCCAGTGCCGCGCGGCCGCTGCAGATCGCCGTGATCGGCCGGCCGAACGCGGGCAAGTCCACGCTGATCAACAAGATCATCGGCGAGGACCGGCTGCTGACCGGTCCCGAGGCGGGAATCACGCGCGATTCGATCTCGGTCAGGTCCGAGTTCATGGGCACGCCCATGCGCATCTTCGACACGGCGGGGATGCGCAAGAAGGCGCGGATCACCGACAAGGTGGAACGGCTTTCCGTAGCCGACGGATTGCGCGCGGTGCGTTTCGCCGAGGTCGTGGTGGTGCTGCTGGACGTCGCGATCCCCTTCGAGCAGCAGGACCTGCGCATCGCCGATTTCGCGGAAACCGAGGGCAGGGCGGTCGTGGTCGCCGCGAACAAGTGGGACCTGGAAGAGGACAAGCCCCAGAAGCTGAACGAGCTGCGCGAGGCCTTCGAGCGGCTGTTGCCGCAGCTGAAGGGCGCACCGCTGGTCACGGTCTCGGCCCGCACCGGCAAGGGGCTGGACCGCCTGCACAACGCGATCCTGAAGGCGCATGAGGTCTGGAACCGACGGATCAGCACGGCGCGGCTGAACCAGTGGCTGACCGCCATGACCGAGGCGCATCCGCCGCCCGCGCCGGGCGGCCGCCGCATCCGGCTGCGCTACATGACGCAGGTGAAGACGCGCCCGCCGGGCTTTGTCGTCATGGCGACGCATACCGACCAGATCCCGGAAAGCTATCGCCGTTATCTGGTGAACGGCCTGCGGCAGGATTTCGACCTGCCCGGAACGCCGATCCGGCTGACCTTCCGCGACCAGGGATCGAAGAACCCCTACAAGGACAAGTCGAACAAGCGGCAGACCGGGGCGCTGGCCAAGCACAAGGACCGGCAGAAGCCCAAGGAGGCATGAGCTTCGGCGGCGGACCGCGGCGCTGCCCCATCGTCGTATACGAAGATCCCGGGATATTTGCCTCCGGCCGAGGGGGGCCTTGGGCGGATCAGTCGAGGCCCGCCATCGCCTGCATGACGCGGACAAGCTCGGCCGCGATGCGCGGCTCGGTCAGGGCATGGCCCGAGGCGGGGATCATCCGCAGCTCGGCCCGGGCCCATCCTTGGGCCAGGGTCCAGGCGCTGAGCGGCGGGCAGACCATGTCATAGCGGCCCTGAACGATCACGGCGGGCAGGTGCTCGATCCCGGGGCGGTCGCGCAGCAACTGGCCCTCGTCCAGGAAGCAGGCATTGACGAAATAATGGTTTTCCAGCCGGGCGAAGGCGCGCGCATAGGCGGGCGGCGCATGGCCGGAGGAGGCGTTGTCCAGCCCTGCCAGCGCGTTTTCCCAGGCGAGCCAGGGCATCGCATAGCGCGTCTCGATCGCCGGGTCGCCGCTGAAGAGCCGCCGGTGATAGGCCGCGATCAGATCGCCGCGCTCGGGTTCCGGGATCACGTCGCGGAAGCGCTGCCAGAGCTCGGGCCAGAACCGGCCCGCGCCGCCACCGTAGAACCAGTCGAGTTCCGACCGCTGTCCCAAGAAGACGCCTCGCAGGACCAGCGCCGACACGGCCTCGGGGCGCGCCTCGGCATAGGCCAGCGCCAGCGTCGCGCCCCATGATCCGCCGAACAGCACCGCCGGGGGCAGGCGAAGCTCGGCCCGGATCGCGTCGATGTCGGACAGGAGATGCGCGGTGGTGTTGCCCGCCACCGAGGCATGGGGCTGCGAACGCCCGCAGCCGCGCTGGTCGAACAGCACGATCCGCCAGTGCTGGGGGTCGAAGAAGCGCCGCATCATCGGGCTGCAGCCGCCGCCGGGGCCGCCGTGCAGGACCATCACCGGGCGGCCCTGCGGGTTGCCGCATTGCTCGACATAGATGCGGTGGCCATCGCCCCGGTCGATCATGCGGGCGTCAAAGGGCTCGATCGGCGGGTAAAGCCGGCCATGCGAGGGTGACGCGGCGTTTCGGTCTGCCATGCGGTCCATGGCTGAGATATATACCGCGCGCCGGGCGGACGCCAACCGGCGCGGAACGAGGGACTTGAGATGGACACAACCGGACCCAGCAGCATCGACGCGGCCGAGGTCGCCAAGTTCCAGGCGATGGCGGCCGAATGGTGGGACCCGGCCGGCAAGTTCAAGCCGCTGCACATGCTGAACCCGGTGCGGCTGGATTACATCGCCGGCCAGATCGCCGCCGAGTTCGGGCGCGACCGCAAGTCCCTGCGTCCCTTCGAGGGATTGCGGCTGCTGGACATCGGCTGCGGCGGCGGGCTGGTGGCCGAACCGATGGCGCGCCTTGGCGCCGTCGTCACGGGTGCCGATGCCGCCGCCGGGAACATCGAGATCGCCCGCATCCATGCGGCCCAGTCGGACCTGTCCATCGACTATCGCGCCACCACGGCCGAGGCGATCCTGGCCGACGGCGCCCGCTTCGACGTGGTCCTGGCGCTGGAGATCGTCGAGCATGTCACCGACCCGCAGGCCTTCATCACCACCTGCGCCCGGCTTCTGCGGCCGGGAGGACTGCTGATCGCATCCACCCTGAACCGCACGCCGCAAAGCTTTGCGGCCGCCATCGTGGGCGCCGAGTGGATCATGCGCTGGCTGCCGCGCGGCACGCATGAATGGTCGCGCTTCATCCGGCCCGATGAACTGGCGGGCATGTTCGAGGCCGCGGGCGTCACTGTCGTGGACCGCAGCGGGATGGTCTTCAATCCGCTGGGCTGGTCCTGGTCGCTGTCCAAGCGCGACCTGTCGGTGAACTACCTCGTGACGGGCGTGAGGCAGTAGGGCTTACGCCTCTTCCTCGAGCCGCTCGCGCAACCGGCGCAGGATGGGCAGGGCGCGGCGGACCTCGGCCGGGCCGATGTCGCGGACGACCTCGGTCAGGCGCGGCATGAAGGCCGCCAGCGCCGCGTCGCGCGCCTTGCGTCCCGAAGGGCTGATCCCCACCCACTTGCGCCGCGCGTCGTCCCAGTCGGGGCGGACATGGACATGGCCTGCCCATTCCAGCCGGCTGATCGTGTTGGTCATGGCGCTGCGGTTGACGTGAAAGGCCTCGGCCAGCTGCGCGGGCGTGCGTTCCTCGTTCAGATGCGCAAGCAGGTTCAGGACCGAAAAATGTGACAGCTGCATCCCCTTGGGCAGGGCGCGGGTGACCAGCGCGCGCGCCATCTGTTCGCTGATGATGACCTCGGCGAACAGGCTTGCCGCCAGCGAGGCGGTGGATTCGCCGTCGTCGCTCATGGTCCCCAGACCACGGGATCGTGGCGCCAGGCGGGCACGCGGGCGCGGGCGTCGTCCACCCGGGCCATGTCCAGGTCCACCAGCGTCACGCCGGGCTCGATCCCCGCATCGGCCAGCACCTCGCCCCAGGGGGCCACGGCCAGCGAATGGCCGTAGCCCTGCCGCGGCTTCCTGTCGGGGCTGTGCGGGGCGGGATGGGTGCCCGTCTGGGCGGCGGCCAGCACGAAGCAGCCCGTCTCGATCGCGCGGGCGCGCAGAAGGACATGCCAATGCGCCTCGCCCGTCTGAGGGTGGAAGGCCGCGGGTACGGTCAGGATGCGGGCGCCCGCCCTGGACAGGCGGCGGAAAAGCGCGGGGAAGCGCAGGTCGTAGCAGATGGTCATGCCGATGGGTTCGGGGCCGGGGGCCACGACGACGCGGTTGCCGGGCCGGAAGGACGCGCTTTCCCGGAAGCTTTCGCCCTCGGCGATGTCCACGTCGAACATGTGGATCTTGTCATAGCGCGCGACGATCCCGCCCTCGGGCGAGACCAGGAAGCCGCGGTTGGCAAGTCGCTGTTCGGCCGGGTCGTCGTGGCGCAGGGACAGCGAGCCGATGGACAGCCAGACGCCCAGTTCGCGCGCCGCCTCGCGCAGGGCGGCCAGCGTCGGGTCCGCGCTTTCAGGAACCAGCAGGGCGCGCTGACGGTCGCGGTCGGGCGTCACGATGTTCGTGGCCTCGGGCGTCAGCAGCAGGGTCGCGCCGCCCGCCGCCGCCTGGCGCATGAAGTCCAGCGTCACGGGCAGGTTGGTCGCCGGATCGTCGCCGGCGTTCAACTGGATCAGGGCGGCGCGCATGGATTACAGGCCCAGCAACGCGTCCAGCTTGCCCTGCCGGTCCAGCGCGTGGATGTCGTCGGACCCGCCCACATGCGTGCCGTCGATGAAGATCTGCGGCACGGTGCGCCGGCCATGGGCGCGCTGGGTCATCTCGGACCGGCGCTCGGGCTCGCGGCCGACGTCGATCAGGTCGTAGGCCACGCCCTTCTTCTGCAGAAGCCCGCGGGCGGCGTGGCAATAGGGGCAGCTCTGGGTGGCGTAGATCTCGACGCGGGCGGTCATGGCAAGGCTCCTGTCAGGCGATGGTGATGATCTAGGGGCGAAATCCCCGGCGCACCAGATGGGCGAGCGTCCCGGCGCGATGCAACCGCAACGCAGAGGCGCGCGGCCCGTTCCGGCAAGGGGCGTCACGCCCGCGTCGCAGTTGCTTGTCAGGCAGGGTCCGCAGCCCTATATGCCCGGTTTCCCTTTGCCGCCCGAGGCTTCCGTCCATGACCGAACCGCAGACGCCTTTCTACCTGATCGACCGTGCGAAGCTTCAGGCGAACATGGACAAAATGGTCCGGCTGCGCGAGCGTTCCGGCGCAAAGACCCTGCTGGCGCTGAAATGCTTTGCGACCTGGGGCGTATTCGACCAGATGTCGCAGTTCATGGACGGCACCACCTCGTCCTCGCTGAACGAGCTGCGGCTGGGGCGCGAGAAGTTTGGCGGCGAGACCCACGCCTATTCCGTCGCCTGGGCCGACCACGAGATCGACGAGGCGGTAACCTACGCCGACAAGATCATCTTCAACAGCCTCGGCCAGTTGGACCGCTTCGCCGACCGGGCGCAGGGGATCGCGCGCGGCCTGCGGCTGAACCCGCGCTTTTCGACCAGCGGCTTCGACCTGGCCGATCCGGCGCGCAAGTTCTCGCGCCTGGGCGAATGGGACATGGCGCGGCTGGAACAGGCGCTGGACCGGATCACCGGCGTGATGATCCACTACAATTGCGAGAACAGGGACTTCGACCTGTTTTCCGGCCAGCTCGATCGGATCGAGGCCGAGTTCGGCAGCTTCCTCGAAAAGCTGAAATGGGTCAGCCTTGGCGGCGGCATCCACTTCACCGGCGAGGGCTACCCGCTGGATGAACTGGCCGACCGGCTCAAGGCGTTTTCCGACCGCTTCGGCGTGCAGGTCTATCTGGAACCGGGAGAGGCCTCGATCACCGGCACCACGACGCTGGAAGTCACGGTGCTGGACATCCTGAACAACGGGAAAGAGGTCGCCGTCGTGGACAGCTCGATCGAGGCGCACATGCTCGACCTGCTGATCTACCGCGAGAACGCGAAGTTGCCGCAGGACGGCGCGTACGAATACCAGATCGCGGGCAAGTCCTGCCTTGCCGGCGACATCTTCGGTGACGCGCGCTTTCCGCAGCCGCTGAGGGTCGGGGACCGGATCAGCGTGCAGGACGCGGCGGGCTACACGATGGTCAAGAAGAACTGGTTCAACGGCGTCGCCATGCCCGCGATCTGCATCCGCGAGCTTGACGGCTCCATCACGACCGCCCGCTCGTTCGGCTATGACGATTACCGGGATTCCCTGTCCTGAACCCTCGAAAGGAGACCGCTGCGGTGGAAAAACCCAACGTCCTCATCATCGGCGCCGGCGGCGTCGCCCAGGTCGTGGCCCACAAGGTCGCGCAATGGGCCGACGAGTTCGGCGAGATCCACATGGCGAACCGGACGCAGGCCAAGGCCGACGCCATCGTCGAGGGGATCAGGGCGAAGGGCCACGCGAAGGGCCGCACGATCACGACCCACGCGCTGGACGCCATGGACAGCGCGGCGGTCGCGGACCTCATCCGCAGGACCGACGCGAAGATCGTGATCAACGTGGGCTCGGCCTTCATCAACATGACGGTGCTGCAGGGCTGCATCGACGCCGGCGCGGCCTATATCGACACCGCCATTCACGAGGACCCGGCCAAGGTCTGCGAAACGCCGCCGTGGTACGGCAACTACGAATGGAAGCGGCGCGAGGCCGTCGAGGCCGCGGGCATCACCGCCGTCTTGGGCGCGGGCTTCGATCCGGGCGTCGTCAACGCCTATGCCCGGCTGGCCGAGGACGAGTATTTCGACAGGATCGAGTCGATCGACATCGTGGACATCAACGCGGGCTCGCACGGCCGCTATTTCGCCACGAACTTCGACCCCGAGATCAACTTCCGCGAATTCACCGGCACGGTCTATTCCTGGCAGGGCGGTGAGTGGCGCGAGAACAGCATGTTCGAGGTCGGCCGCGAATGGGACCTGCCCGTCGTCGGCAAGCAGACCGCCTACCTGTCGGGCCATGACGAGGTCCATTCACTGTCCGCCCGCTATCCGCAGGCCGACGTGCGCTTCTGGATGGGCTTCGGGCCGCATTACATCAATGTCTTCACGGTGCTGAAGAATCTCGGGCTTCTGTCCGAGCAGCCTGTCCGCACCGCCGAGGGGCAGGAGGTCGTGCCGCTCAAACTCGTCAAGGCGGTGCTGCCCGACCCGGCCAGCCTCGCCCCCGACTATACCGGCAAGACCTGCATCGGCGATCTGGTGAAGGGCACCCGCGACGGCCAGCCGGGCGAGGTCTTCATCTACAACGTGGCCGATCACAAGGAAGCCTATGAGGAAGTCGGCAGCCAAGGCATCAGCTACACGGCGGGCGTGCCCCCGGTCGCGGCGGCGATCCTGATCGCACGCGGCCCTTGGGACGTGAAGCGCATGGCCAATGTCGAGGATCTGCCCGCGCGTCCCTTCCTGGAATTGCTGGGCGAGATGGGCCTGCCCACCCGCGTCATCGACGCCCAAGGCGACCGCCCGATCTGAGGCGCGACACGGGCCGCTGGGGTTGTTCAGGCTCGGCCGCCAGTGTCGCGGGCGGGAAAAGGACGTTAGACGGTTGCGGGCCTTGCAATCGGGACAGTCTTCCCCTAACTAGGCTTCACAGCGGCGCGGGGGTCCAAACTTCGCCCACCGGATGCTTGCACGGGCCGCCTGACGGCCCGTTTTTCATTTTCAGGATCGGACAATGACCGACCTCATCGCCAAGACCGCCATCGACCGGCGCCTGGCCGAGATCATCCAGCCGGTGATCGAGGGCATGGGCTATGAACTGGTGCGCATCCGCCTGCAGGGCGGCAGGACCGCCACCCTGCAGATCATGGCCGACCGCCCCGAGGGCGGCATCAACGTCGAGGACTGCGCCGAGATCTCGACGGCCGTCAGCGCCACGCTGGACGTCGAGGACCCGCTCGAGGACGCCTATCATCTCGAGGTCTCCAGCCCCGGGATCGACCGCCCGCTGACGCGGCTCAAGGACTTCGCGACCTTCGAGGGCTATGACGCGCGGCTGGAAACCAACCAGCCGATCGACGGCCGCAAGCGCTTCAAGGGCGTGCTGGCGGGGGTCGAGGGCGACGAGGTCCTGCTGAACATCGAGGAGCAGGGCCAGACCCATACCATCGGCCTGAACTTCGACCTGCTGGCTGACGCCAAGCTGCTGCTGACCGACGAGCTGATCGCTCTGATGCTGAAGCAGCGGAAAGAGGCGGGCACGCTGCCCCCCGGTGCGGAAGCGGGCGCGGGCATTGGCGATGGCCGGGCGATCGACCCGGACGACGCGGGCTTCGACGAGATCGAAATGGATGACGAGGGGCTGGACCCCGAAACCGAACAGGGCGGCCGTGATGCCGCGACCAAGGAGTGATTGATGGCCATCACCTCTGCCAACCAGCTTGAACTGCTGCAGACCGCCGAGGCGGTCGCGCGCGAGAAGATGATCGACCCCGGCCTCGTCATCGAGGCGATGGAGGACAGCCTCGCCCGCGCCGCCAAGTCCCGCTATGGCGCCGAGATGGACATCCGCGTCTCCATCGACCGCAAGACCGGCAACGCGCGCTTCACCCGCGTCCGCACCGTGGTCGAGGACGAGGCGCTGGAGAACTACCAGGCGCAGTTCACCGTCCGGGACGCCAAGCCCTATTTCGAGGCCCGCAAGGACGCACGCTGGCTGCGCGACGGCGCACCACTGACGGATTTCGCCGGTGGTCCGCAGGTCGGCGACATCTTCGAGGAGCAGGTGCCCCCGGTCGAGCTGGGCCGGATCGCCGCGCAGTCGGCCAAGCAGGTGATCCTGCAGCGCGTCCGCGAGGCCGAGCGCGACCGCCAGTACGAGGAATTCAAGGACCGCGCCGGCACCATCATCAACGGCGTCGTCAAGCGCGAGGAATACGGCAACATCATCGTGGACGTCGGCCGCGGCGAGGCGATCCTGCGCCGCAACGAGAAGATCGGCCGGGAAAGCTATCGTCCGAACGACCGCATCCGCGCCTATGTCAAGGACGTCCGCCGCGAGGCGCGCGGCCCGCAGATCTTCCTGTCGCGCACCGACCCGCAGTTCATGGCCGAACTGTTCAAGATGGAAGTGCCGGAAATCTACGACGGCGTCATCGAGATCAAGGCTGTGGCCCGCGATCCCGGAAGCCGCGCGAAGATCGCGGTCATCAGCTATGACAACTCGATCGACCCGGTCGGCGCCTGCGTCGGCATGCGCGGCAGCCGCGTGCAGGCTGTTGTGGGCGAGCTTCAGGGCGAGAAGATCGACATCATCCCGTGGTCCGAGGACCAGGCGACCTTCCTCGTGAACGCGCTGCAGCCGGCCGAGGTGGCCAAGGTCGTGGTGGACGAGGACGGCGGCAACCGCATCGAGGTCGTGGTTCCCGAGGAGCAGCTTTCGCTGGCCATCGGCCGCCGCGGCCAGAACGTGCGGCTGGCCAGCCAGTTGACCGGTCTCGACATCGACATCCTCACCGAGGAGGAAGAGTCCAAGCGCCGCCAGGCCGAGTTCAACGCCCGCACCCAGCTGTTCATGGACACGCTGGACCTGGACGAGTTCTTCGCGCAGCTGTTGGTGGCCGAGGGCTTCACCAACCTGGAAGAAGTGGCCTACGTCGACCTGGACGAGCTTCTGTCCATCGAGGGCGTGGACGAGGGCACGGCCGAGGAATTGCAGGCCCGCGCCCGCGATCACCTGGAGGCTGCCAACCGCGCCGCGCTTGAGAAGGCGCGTGAGCTGGGTGCCGAGGACAGCCTGATCGAGTTCGAGGGCCTGACCCCGCAGATGGTCGAGGCGCTGGCCAAGGACGGCATCAAGACGCTGGAAGACTTCGCCACCTGCGCCGACTGGGAGCTTGCGGGCGGCTGGACCACGCAGAACGGCCAGCGCACCAAGGACGACGGCATCCTCGAACCCTTCGGCGTGTCGCTGGAACAGGCGCAGGACATGGTGATGACCGCGCGCGTCATGCTGGGCTGGGTGGATCCCGACGAGCTGCACCCCGCGTCCGACGGGGACGAAACCCAAGTCGAGGAGGCCGGGGTGTAACGCCCCGGAGTGCCGCTTGACGCGCGGGGGTCGTGAAAAGGACCGCGAGGCGGCGCCGGAACGGCGCTGCCTTGTCACGGGCGAGGTGCAGCCCAAGGCCGGGCTGATCCGCTTTGTGGCGGGGCCGGACGGCACGGTGGTGCCCGATCTTGCCGAGAAACTGCCGGGCCGGGGCTTCTGGGTCACGGCGGACAGGCCTGCATTGCAAAAAGCTGCCGACAAGGGGCTGTTTTCCCGCGGCGCGAAGTCCCATGTAAGGGCAGAGCCGGATCTCGTGGACGGGATCGAAGCGGCGCTGGCACGTCGGGTGGTCGAGTTGATCTCGCTGTCCCGCAAGGCCGGCGACGCGGTGGCGGGATTCGAGAAGGTCAAGGGCTGGCTGGCCGACGGGAAGGCGAAGGTGCTGTTCCAAGCCAGCGACGGGTCTGACCGTGGCAAGGGCAAGCTGTGGACGCCGACCGGCGGCCGCTGGTTCGGGTGCCTCACGGCATCGGAATTGGGTTTGGCTTTCGGGCGCGATCATGTCATACACAGCGCGCTCGCGCCGGGGGGCCTGACCGACAAGGTGATCAGGGACGCCAGCAGACTGAACGGTCTGCGCGGGCATATCGGCAGTTCGGCTGCCGGGAAGGATTCGAGAGCGGATGAACGATAGAGACGGAAAGAAGCCCCTGGGTCTGGGCGGCGGCACGGGCGGGCGGTCCGGCCAGGTGAAGCAGAGCTTCAGCCACGGGCGCACGCATAACGTGGTGGTCGAGACCAAGCGCAAGCGCGTCGTGACGCCCAAGCCGGCGACGGGCCCGAACCCGGCGCTGCGGCCGAACTCGCCTGCGTCCGTGGCCTCGGATCCGTCCAAGCGCCCGGCCGGGATCACCGAGGCCGAGATGGAGCGCCGCCTCAAGGCCCTTGCCGCCGCCAAGGCGCGCGAGGCCGAGGACAACGCGCGCCGCGCCGCCGAGGAAAAGGCCCGCGAGGAAGAGCGCGAGCGCCGCCGCGCCGAGATCGAGGCGAAGGAGCGCGAGGAGCGCGAGCGCGAGGAAGCCCTGCGGCTGAAGGCCGAGGAGGACGCCCGCAAGCTGCGCGAAGCCGAGCTGCGCGCGCAGAAGAAGGCCGAGGTCACGGCGAAGCCCGCCGAGCGCACCGCCGCCCCGGACCGCGCCGCGGCCGAGGCTGCCGCCGCGCGCGCCGAAAAGCCGGGCGTGGCCGCCGGTCCCCGCCGCACCGACCGCGACCGCCGCGACACTGGCGGCGACAGTGATGCCAAGGCCAAGGCCAAGGCCGAGGAAAGCCGCCGCACCGGCCGGCTGTCGCTGACCCAGGCTCTGGCCGGGGGCGAGGGCGGGCGTCAGCGCAGCCTTGCCGCGATGAAGCGCAAGCAGGAAAAGGCCCGCGCCAAGGCGATGGGCCAGTCGCAGCGTGCCGAAAAGCAGTTCCGCGATGTCCAGCTGCCCGAAACCATCGTGGTCAGCGAGCTGGCGAACCGCATGGCCGAACGTGCCCCGGACGTCATCAAGGCCCTGATGCGGATGGGGATGATGGTCACGGGCAACCAGTCCATCGACGCCGACACCGCCGAACTGGTAATCGAGGAATTCGGTCACCGTGCCGTCCGCGTGTCGGACGCGGATGTCGAGCAGGTCATCCAGACCGTCGAGGACAAGGCCGAGGATCTGCAGGCGCGTCCGCCGATCGTCACGATCATGGGTCACGTTGACCACGGCAAGACCTCGCTGCTGGACCGCATCCGGCAGGCGAATGTCGTCGCGGGCGAAGCCGGCGGCATCACCCAGCATATCGGTGCCTACCAGGTGACGACGGAATCGGGTGCGCTGCTGACCTTCCTCGACACGCCTGGTCACGCGGCCTTCACGTCCATGCGGGCGCGCGGTGCGAACGTGACCGATATCGTGGTGCTGGTGGTGGCCGCCGATGACGCGGTGATGCCGCAGACCGTGGAAGCCATCAACCACGCCAAGGCGGCGGGCGTCCCGATGATCGTGGCGATCAACAAGATCGACAAGCCCACGGCCAACCCGCAGAAGGTCCGCACGGACCTGCTGCAGCACGAGGTCGTGGTCGAGGCGATGTCGGGCGACGTGCAGGATGTCGAGGTTTCGGCCCATACCGGGCAGGGGATCGACCAGCTGCTGGAAGCCATCGCGCTGCAGGCCGAGATCCTGGAACTGCGCGCCAACCCGAACCGGGCGGCGCTGGGTGCGGTGATCGAAGCCAAGCTGGACGTGGGCCGCGGCCCCGTCGCGACGGTGCTGGTCCAGAACGGCACGCTGAAGCAGGGCGACATCTTCGTCGTCGGCGAGCAGTGGGGCAAGGTTCGCGCTCTGATCAACGACAAGGGCGAGCGCGTGACCGAGGCCGGTCCTTCGGTTCCGGTCGAGGTGCTTGGCATCAACGGTACGCCCGAGGCGGGCGACGTCCTGAACGTCGTCGAGACCGAGGCGCAGGCCCGCGAAATCGCCGACTACCGCATCCAGGCGGCCAAGGACAAGCGCGCCGCCGCCGGTGCCGCGACCACGCTGCAGGAGCTGATGGCCAAGGCCAAGGCGGACGAAAGCGTGGCCGAGCTGCCGGTGGTGGTGAAGGCCGACGTGCAGGGCTCTGCCGAGGCCATCGTCCAGGCGCTGGAAAAGGTCGGCAACGAGGAGGTGCGCGTCCGCGTCCTGCACTACGGCGTGGGGGCGATCACCGAATCCGACGTGGGCCTGGCCGAGGCATCCAAGGCGCCGGTGATCGGCTTCAACGTCCGGGCGAATGCCCCGGCGCGGAACGCCGCGAACCAGAAGGGCGTCGAGATCCGCTACTACTCGATCATCTACGACCTGATCGACGACATCAAGGCAGCGGCCTCGGGCCTGCTGTCGGCCGAAGTGCGCGAGAACTTCATTGGCTATGCCGAGATCAAGGAAGTCTTCCGCGTCACCGGCGTCGGCAATGTCGCGGGCTGCCTTGTCACCGAGGGCGTGGCGCGTCGTTCGGCGGGCGTGCGCCTGCTGCGCGACAACGTCGTCATCCACGAGGGCACGCTCAAGACGCTCAAGCGCTTCAAGGACGAGGTCAAGGAAGTGCAGTCGGGCCAGGAATGCGGCATGGCCTTCGAGAACTACGACGACATCCGCAAGGGCGACATCATCGAGATCTTCGAGCGCGAGGAAGTCGAGCGCCGGCTGTAAGCAGCCCTTCCAAAATCAGAAACGGCGCGTCCTTTGAGGCGCGCCGTTTTTCTTTGCCGAAGGCCGAGGTGGCAAGGGGAGGAGCCCTGCCGCGTGCTTGGCCCGGCTAGAGCCGGCCCGCGGCAAGTCGAAGGAAGTCAGAAAAAAGGAAGGCCGGGCAAGCTGCCCGGCCTTTCTCACCCTTCATCTGCTGCCCGGATGAGCAGGCTGCCGATTTCTCAGCGTGCCACCGGCTTTCCGACATAGGTCTGCTCGCCCACGCGAACAGCGATCTGGCCATTTCCCAGGTCCCGTTCGAACATGCCCTGAACAGAGATGCAGCTACCCACGGTGATCGTCCGAATCATCTTTTTCTCCCCCTCCGGAAATCCGCCCTGACTCGAGGTTCCATCAGGTTCCATGTAAATGGTTTATAAAAAGTTAGCGTTCCAGTCCGGCGACGCCAGTGTAACGGCTAAGTGACGCAACGGCGCCACAGTCGGTTAAGACCATGGTCGCAAGTCACAGCCAATCCCGCAGGATCGGAACCAGCGGAAGATCTGCAGGAGGCATGGGATAGCGCGCCAGGTCCGACGCGCGAACCCAGGCGAGTTCCTGCCCCTCGCGCGGCTGCGGCGTGCCCTGCCAGCGGCGACAGGCGTAAAGCGGCATCAACAGGTGGAAGCTGTCATAGGCGTGGCTGGCGAAGGTCAGTGGCGCCAGGCAGGAGTTCCACGTCTCGATGCCCAGTTCCTCGTCCAGTTCGCGGATCAGGGCCGCTTCGGGCGTCTCTCCGGAATCGACCTTGCCGCCCGGAAACTCCCACAAGCCTGCCATGTCCTTGCCCGCCGGACGGCGTGCCAGCAGCACCCGACCACCCGCGTCGATCAGGGCCACGGCCGCGACCAGCACGACGCGCACAGCCTCCTCGTTCTTCTTCGTCATGAAATATCCCGCAGGGGTTCCGGGGGCGCGAAGCCCCCGGTCCGGCCTTACGACCGATAGTCGGCGTTGATGTCGATGTAGCGATGCGTCAGATCGCAGGTCCAGACGGTGCGCTTGCCGCGCCCCATCCCCAAGTCCACGCCGATCACCAGGCGGTCGCCCTTCATGTAGGCGCTGGCGGCGGCCTCGTCATAGCCCGGCGCGCGCCAGCCGTTCTCGGCCAGCACCATGTCGCCGAAGCGGATCGACAGCCGGTCGCGGTCGGCCAAGGCCCCGGACTTGCCCACGGCGGCCACGACGCGCCCCCAGTTGGCGTCCTCGCCCGCGATGGCCGTCTTGACCAGCGGGCTGTTGGCGATGGACATGGCAACCTTGTGGGCGTCACCGTCGCTGGCCGCGCCCGTCACCTGCACCTCGACGAACTTGGTCGCGCCCTCGCCGTCGCGGACGACCTGCTGGGCCAGGTCCAGCATCACGCCGCGCAGCGCTTGCGTGAACTGGCGCGTGGCCTTGCTGCGCAGGTCGGTGATCGCCGGGGCATCCGACCGGCCCGTGGCCGCAAGGATCAGCGCGTCCGAGGTCGAGGTGTCGCTGTCGACGGTGATGGCGTTGAAGGTCTCGTCCAGTTGCGAGGACAGGATCCGTTGCAGAAGAAGCGGTTCGACCTTCGCATCGGTGAAGATGTAGACCAGCATCGTTGCCATGTCGGGCGCGATCATCCCCGAGCCCTTGGCAATGCCCGCGATGCGGATCGTGCCGCCGCCGACCTCGATCGTGGCGCCCGCGCCCTTAGGGAAGGTGTCGGTCGTCATGATTGCACGCGCCGCCGCACTGATCCCCTTTTCGTCCAGCGAGGCGGCAAGCTCGTCCACGACCGCCGTGATCTTCTGCGCGGGCAGGGGCTCGCCGATCACGCCGGTCGAGGAGGAGAAGACGCGCCGCGCCGGAACTCCCAACGCCTGCGCGACCGCATCCGTCACCGCATCCACCGCGCGCTGGCCCTCGGCCCCGGTAAAGGCGTTCGCATTGCCCGAGTTCACGATGATCGCGGCACCCCCGTCGGTGTCCTGCGTGCCGGTCAGCTTTTCCTGGCAGTCCAGGATGCTTGCCGCCCGGGTCGAGGATCGCGTGAAGGCCCCCGCAATGGCCGTGCCCGGCGGCAGGCTGATCAGGGTCACGTCGGTGCGGTCCTGGTACTTGATGCCTGCCGAACCGGCGGCGAAGCGGACGCCCTTGATGACCGGCAGGTCGGGGAAGCGCTCGGGCGCCAGGGGCGAGACAAGCACCTCCTTGGCGGCCTGGGCCTTCTTCTCGGCCTTTTTCGCCTTCTTGGCCGCCTTCTTCGCGGCCTTTTCGGCGTCGTCCTTGTCCTTGGCCATGATCAGTTGTCCAGCAGCTCGGAGCGGTTCAGCAGCGCGGCGTCGAGCCCTTGGGTCTTCTCGACGGCGGCGGCCTCGACGCGGCTCTGGATCTCGGCCTCGACCTTGTTGCGGCGGACCTCGGTGGCAAGCTGCTCGCGCACGGCCTCGAACTCGGGCGGGGTCTGGGTGCGCTCGTCGTTCAGCCTGATGACGTGCCAGCCGAACTGCGACTGGACGGGGGCGGAAACCTGGCCCTTTTCCAGCGCCTCGACAGCCTTGGCGAAAGGCTCGACCATCATGTCGGCGGTGAACCAGCCCAGGTCGCCCTTGTTGGCCGAGCTGTTGTCGGTCGACCGCTCTTCGGCAAGCGTGCCGAAGTCCGCGCCCTTGGCGAGTTCGTCGGCGATGGCCTTGGCCTCTTCCTCGGTCGCGACAAGGATATGGGCGGCGTTGTATTCCGTCTTGGGCTCGGTCTTCTGGCCGAAGGCCGCGTCATAAACGGCGCGCAGCTCCTCCTCGGTCGGCTCGGGCGCGGCCACGCGCTCCAGCACCGAGGCGTATTGATAACCGCGGCGCTCGTTTTCCAAGAATGCCTTGTCGCGCTTGGTGGGCGACTGGGCCGCGACCTGGGCCACGGCGGTCTGACGGATCATCTGGTCCAGCATCAGGTCCCACAGGGCGGCATCGGGCAGCCCCTGGACGGACCCGGCGTGCAGGCCCTCCTTCATCGCGATCATCTGACCCAGCGTGATCGCCTCGCCGTTCACGGTGGCAACCACGGTGTCGGCGCTGGGGGCGCCGGCGGCTTCGGCCGTCGCGGGCGGGGTGGCCTGGGCGGGCGCCTCGGCCGGCGCGGGCGTCTCGGGCGCGGTCTGCGCCAGCACGGGTTGCGTCATCAGCGCGGCGGTGGCCAGCAGGGCGGGAAGCGATTTCAGCATGGCACGGAAGTCCTTTGAGGGTCCGCCTTGCGGCCATCCCGGCCGGGGCGTCGGCGTTGACAGTAGGGCGGGCGGGGCCTACATCCGGCGCAACCGAAAATGCGCGCCCGCCGCCGATTTTCCGGCCTCGTGATAGGGCAAGGCCGTCGGTCGGGGCAAGTGGGTGTCAAGCCCGCCGCGCCAAACCTGACAGGACACCATGCTCGGCATCGGAAATCTGGCAAAGTCGATCTTCGGCACTCCCAACGACCGCAAGGTGAAATCCGTAAGGCCGCTGGTCCAGCAGATCAACGCGCTGGAACCGCAGTTCCAGGCGATGTCGGACGCCGACCTGATCGGCAAGACGCGCGAGCTGCAGGGCCGTGCCCAGGCGGGCGAGGACCTTGACCGCCTGCTGCCCGAGGCCTTCGCCAACTGCCGCGAGGGCGCCCGCCGCGCCCTGGGCCTGCGCGCCTTCGACACCCAGCTGATGGGCGGCATCTTCCTGCACCAGGGCAACATCGCCGAGATGAAGACGGGCGAGGGCAAGACGCTGGTCGCAACCTTCCCCGCCTATCTGAACGCGCTGACCGGCAAGGGCGTCCATGTCGTCACCGTCAACGACTACCTTGCCAAGCGCGACGCCGAGTGGATGGGCAAGGTCTTCGCCCAGCTCGGGATGACGACGGGCGTCGTCTATCCATTTCAGGGCGATCAGGAAAAGCGGGACGCCTACCGCGCCGACGTGACCTATGCGACCAACAACGAGCTCGGCTTCGACTACCTTCGCGACAACATGAAGGGTTCGATCGAGGAGATGACCCAGCGCGGCCATTACTTCGCCATCGTGGACGAGGTCGATTCGATCCTGATCGACGAGGCGCGGACGCCGCTGATCATCTCCGGTCCCTCGCAGGACCGCAGCGAGCTTTACAAGACGCTGAACCAGTTCATCCCGGAACTGACCGAGGATCATTACAAGATCGACGAGAAGACCCGGAACGCCACCTTCACCGAGGACGGCAACGAGTTCCTTGAAAAGCGCCTGCAGGACGCCGGCGTCCTGCCGCCGAACCAGACGCTGTATGACCCCGAATCGACCACCGTGGTCCATCACGCGAACCAGGCGCTGCGCGCCCACAAGCTGTTCCGCCGCGACCAGAACTATGTCGTCAAGGACGGCGAGGTCGTGCTGATCGACGAGTTCACCGGCCGCATGATGGCCGGCCGCCGCCTGTCTGACGGTCTGCACCAGGCCATCGAGGCGAAGGAGGGCGTGGATATCCAGCCCGAGAACGTGACGCTCGCCAGTGTCACCTTCCAGAACTACTTCCGCCTTTACGAGAAGCTGTCCGGCATGACCGGCACCGCCGCGACCGAGGCCGAGGAATTCGCGGAAATCTACAAGCTCGGCGTGGTCGAGGTTCCGACCAACCGCCCGATCCAGCGCGTCGATGAACACGACCGCGTCTATCGCACGGCGACCGAGAAATACGCCGCTGTCATCGAGGCGATCAAGGAAGCCCATGCCAAGGACCAGCCGCTGCTGGTCGGCACGACCTCGATCGAGAAATCGGAAATGCTTTCCGAGATGCTCAAGCGCGAGGGCATCCCCCACAATGTCCTGAACGCCCGTCAGCACGAGCAGGAAGCCTATATCGTGGCCGAGGCCGGCAAGCCCGGCGCCGTCACCATCGCCACCAACATGGCCGGGCGCGGCACGGACATCCAGCTTGGCGGCAACGTGGAAATGAAGGTGCTGCAGGCGCTGGCCGCGAACCCGCAGGCCAACCCCGACGAGCTGCGCGCCCGGATCGAGGCCGAGCACGCCGCCGACAAGCAGGCCGTGCTGAACGCGGGCGGGCTGTTCGTGCTGGCGACGGAACGCCACGAAAGCCGCCGCATCGACAACCAGCTGCGCGGCCGCTCGGGCCGCCAGGGCGACCCGGGCCGTTCGCTGTTCTTCCTCAGCCTCGAAGACGACCTGATGCGGATCTTTGGGTCGGAACGGCTGGACAAGGTGCTGTCCACCCTCGGCATGAAGGAAGGCGAGGCCATCGTCCACCCTTGGGTGAACAAGTCGCTGGAACGCGCGCAGGCCAAGGTCGAAGGGCGCAACTTCGACATCCGCAAGCAGCTGCTCAAGTTCGACGACGTGATGAACGACCAGCGCAAGGCGATCTTTTCGCAGCGCCGCGAGATCATGGAATCCGAGGACGTCAGCGACATCGTGGCCGACATGCGCCATCAGGTGATCGACGACCTCGTGGACGAGTTCATGCCCGAGCGCTCCTACCCCGAGCAGTGGGATACCGCAGGCTTCAAGGCCGCGGTGGTCGAGCGTCTGAACATGGACCTGCCCATTGCCGAGTGGGCGGCCGAGGACGGGGTTGACCGCGCCACCGTGGCCGAGCGCATCCGAGAGGCGACCGACGGTTACATGGCCCAGAAGGCCGAGCAGTTCGGCCCCGAGCAGATGGCCCAGATCGAAAAGCAGGTCCTGCTGCAGCAGATCGACGGCAAGTGGCGCGAGCATCTGGTGACGCTGGAACACCTGCGCTCGGTCGTGGGCTTCCGCGGCTATGCCCAGCGCGATCCACTGTCGGAATACAAGACCGAGGCCTTCCAGCTGTTCGAGAACCTGCTGGAAGGGCTGCGCGGCGATGTCACGCAGAACCTCGCCCGTATCCGTCCGCTGACGGATGCCGAACGCGAGCAGATGATGCGCCAGTACCAGGCCCAGCTTGCCGCGCAGGCCGCCGCTGCGCGCCCGCAGCATGAGGGGGCCGAGGGCGGCGAGGCTTCTGCCCATGCCCCCGGCTTTGTCGAGAACGACCCGACCACCTGGGGCAACCCTTCGCGCAACGATCCGTGCCCCTGCGGTTCGGGCGAGCGGTTCAAGAACTGCCACGGGCGGCTGGTGTAGGACGGCCGAAGAAGAACGTTCTGTCCTGCCTCATGAACCCGGGTTGACAGGAGGGCGCCTCAGGGCCCCTCCGCCAGCGGGGGATGGAGGCGGGCAGGGTGGATCGCAAAGGCGAAGCAGAGAGGCTGGCAGCTGCCTCTTGCCACAACTCGCCTGACAAGGCTGTCTCGGTTTCGGGTAGTCACCTGCTTGGCGAGAACCTGCGCCGCCTTCCTCCGGCTCAATCCGCAACGTGGAAGGGAATACCCTGCCGCGCCGCCGCGGCTTCCAGCCGCAGGCGGATCGCAGGCGAAATCGGTGTCACCATGTAACCTTGATCAAGATCGCCCAGCATGGCGCTGTCCTCGGTCGGTCCGGCCCTCCAGATGATCCCGACCAAAGCGCAGATCGTGGCGTCGAGCCGGTCCTGATCGGACTTGCGCGGTTTCTGCAGAACCATCATCTCCTCGGCCCAGTCTGCAAGCGCGGGGATTCCCAGTGACAGGGCGGTGCGTTTCACGGTGCGGGCGACGGCCTGCCAGTGTTCCAGCCTGAACTTGCGTGGATGTGCCGGGTTGTACTTCGGCGCGGCGAGCCGGCCCGCGAAGCTGTCGTCCAGCGCGGGCAAGGCGAGGGCGGGAAAGACCTCGATCAGGAACAGGCCCTCGGCGGCGGCGCGCGCCCGGAAAGGATCTTCGACGGCACCGAGAGCCGCAAGGAATCGCCACATCGGTGCCAGATCGCAGAACATGCCGGTCCTGCCGCGATTGGCCGGCTGCACGCCGCCGCCGACATGGCTGACGACCGATGCCGCAAGTCTCTCCACCGGCCGCATCCCCGTGGCATTCGGCACCACGGTCGGCTGATCCAGCGCGACCAGCGCAACATCAAAGCCGTGCCGCACCGTCGTGATGAACTCCTGCGCCTCGGCGAAGGACACCAGACGCGGCAGATGGAAGGTGAGGTCTCCGTTGCGGTCGCACCCCACGGCGCAGATTGCGCCGGGAGCCTTCGGCCGATCGGTCCAGGCCGAGTCGAAGCCGAAGACGATCGATGAACGCAGCCTGTCCGCCGGACTCATCGGTCCCTGCCGTCTCTGGTCCCTGACCGCAGCCGCCCCGCTGCTGCGGCAAGCATCAGCGCTGCCGTGCCTGCGCGCGTCTGGCGGTAAACGCCCAGCCGCGCCAGCCGCGCTGCGGCCAAGGGGCCGGGCGAACCGAGGGCCGCCGCGAACTCTTCCAGGACCTGCGCGTTCTCGGGCGTCAGCAGGTCGCGCGCCGCTTTCAGCGCGGCCAGGTTCTGCCGCAGCCAGCCGCCGAAATCACCTGCGCCCAGCTGGCCCAGCCGAGCCAGGATCGCGCGGGCCGTATCGTTCCGGCCCATGACGTTGCCCCGGTGCTGCCGATACAGCACCGTCTGCGCCGGATCGCGGATGACCCGCCCGCCCGCGCCCGAGATCAGCTGATAGGCCCACCAGTCATGCGAGATCACGTCGGCCTCTGCCGCGCCCTTCCGTCCGGCCTTGAGCAGGGCGGCTCCTTCCGGATCGACCAGCATCGTGTTCGCGGGCGTGCAGGCTTGCACCAGCGCATTCCGGAAGCCCGGAGGGCGGGTGAACAATGGCGCCGGCCGCAGCACCTTCAGCGCCTCGTCGCAGATGGTCGTGCGGGTGACATGAAGGACGCCTCGCCCCGAAGGCCCCGATGCGGTCATGGCGGCCACGCCGTGTGACAGGCGATGGGGCAGCCAGACATCGTCCTGGTCGCAGAAGGCCAGCGCCTCACCTGGCTCGACCAGGTCGATCATCGACAGGAAGTTCTGCGTGGCCCCGGCCCGAGGTCCCTGCCGGATCTCGATCCGCCGCGAGGGATGCGCCGCCGCAAAACGCCGCACGACTCCCAGCGTGTCGTCGCTCGACCCGTCGTCCGAAACGATCAGGCGCCAGTCGCGGTGGATCTGACCTGCCAGGCTGTCGAGTTGCGCCCCGATGAACCGCTCTCCGTCATAAGAGGCAAGAAGGATCGCGATGGGCATCATGCGGGTCATGGCCTGCGCATAGCTGGCGGCAGAAGGCTGCGCCAGCACGCTGAGGACCGGGGATAGCCTGCCGAGTGCGTTGCGGGCGGGACGCAGGCGCTCGGGACCGTGTGTTCCGCCAGAGGCTTCACGGCAAGTGGGTGCGCCTCACGGCTTCTTCTTGGTGTCACCGCTCCTGCCGGCCGATGTCACCGATCAGGACGTCACTGATCTCGGGGACGACGTTCCGTACCGCCGCCACCAGTTCGGTGCGCAGCTTGCGCAACTGCGACTCGCTGGTGAAGTTGCCGTCGAAGCCACCCGTGTTGGCGTGGATAAGCAGTTGCCGCAGCAGAGCATCCCGCAGCTTGATCTCATGGGCATGGACGGTCTCGCGCGCAGATCCCGGCAGTTCGAGCGACAACGTCAGGATCATCGTGCTGTCCAGGCGTCCGTCATGAAGGATCGGCACCAGGAACTGCTGCGGGAACTCGAACCATGCCGTCGCGGGCACCTCCTCGCCGCCATGCCCGCCCGCGCTGCTGCCGCCATCGCCGGAAGGCGCCCCGTGCCCTGCTGGATGGGCCCCGGCAGCGGGCTCCGCCTGCTCGGCCGCGCCGCCATGTGAAGCTGGGGTCGTGGCGGCCCCGGGCTCATGGCCGCCCTCGGCCCCTCTGGCATGTTCCGCGGCCGCCTCGGCGGCAGCCCCGGGCTCGATCGGGGAGCGCCTCAGCATCTCGCCACCCGCCGCTCCTCCCAGGAAGGCGGCCAACGACAGAAGGAGGGGCAGCAGTTTGCGCAGCATCGGGGACCTCAGTAGGGCAGGACGATGTCGGCCAGCTGCTGGCCATAGCGCGGCTGCTGGACGTCGCTGATCTGGCCGTGGCCGCCATAGCTGATGCGCGCGCCCGCGATCCGGTCATAGGCAACCTCGTTGTCGCGGCTGATGTCCGTGGGCCGCACGAAGCCCGACACCGTCAGCTCGCGCACCTCGTAGTTCACCCGCACCTCCTGCGACCCTTGGATGTGCAGCACGCCGTTCGGCAGCCGGTCGATTACGGTCGCGGCTACCCGCAGCGTCAGCTTGTCGCGGCGCGAGATGTTGCCTGCGCCCTTGAAGGTCGAGGCGCCCTTGGCCGAGGCGAGCTCGGCCATGCTGGCGCCCTCGGGCAGGTGCTCGTCGATCCGCTGCGGCAGGCCGATCATCTGCGGGATGCCCACGCTCTCGGAGGATGCGCGCGAGCGGCCCGAACTGTTCTGGATCTCGGCCTTGTCGTCGATTTCGATCACCACGGTCAGGATGTCGCCCCGCGCGCCGGCACGGCGGTCGCCCACCAGCGAGGACTGCTGGCCTGCCCACAGCGAGGCCGCCGTGTCCGGGCGCAGCGTGCCCTGGGCCATCGGCAGGACGGGCTCGGCCATCGCCTGGAACTCGGGCGTGGCATGAGGCGCGGTCATTTCGGGCACCTGACCCACGTCGCCCACCCGCCCGCAGGCGGTGGCGGCCAGAAGGCAAAAGGCGAGGGGGACGTGTTTCGTCTTCATGCGCGAATCCTTCAGCGCTGGGCGACGGTCAAGGTGCCGTCGGCGTTGATGCGGGCCATCAGCGTGGCGCGCGAACTGAGGTTCATGACCCGGATGAGGTCGCCTTCGCCGCCCGCACCCAAGGCGCGGCCCTCGGTCTCGATCCGAAGGGCTGCGTTCTCGTAGGCGAGGGTCACGAGCTGGTTGCGGCTGACCAGCGTGGGCGTGGAGAGCTGGCCTTTCGAGATCGGGCGGCCCTCGTAGACGGCAATCCGAAGCTGCTTGCCAAGCGCATCGGCAGGGGCAAGGCCCGCGCGGGGCGAGGGCGTGGCGGCCACGTCCCCGGCGGCAAGAATGGTGCCGGCGGGCAGGTGGCGCGTGGCGACCAGGTCGTCGGCCAGCGCGGCAGCGGGCAGAAGGGCAAGAAGCAGGACCAGCCGCATCAGCGCACCTGCACCGTGGCGCCCAGCATCTGGTCGGCCGCCGTGATGACCTTGGAGTTCAGCTCGTAGCCCCGCTGCGCCTTGATCAGCTCGGAAATCTCGCGGACCGGATCGACCGCGCTTTCCTCGAGGTATCCCTGCCGCAGCGTGCCCAGTCCCTGTTCCCCGGGGACGCCGACCAGCGGCGCGCCCGAGGCGGGAGTTTCCAGGAACAGGTTCGAGCCGACCGCCTCCAGCCCCTTTTCGTTGACGAAGCTTGCCAGCGTGATCTGGCCCAGGTTCTGTGGCTCGATCTGGTTGTCGAAATGGGCAAAGACCTCGCCCGACGCGCTGATCGACAGACTGCGCGCCTCGGCCGGGACCGTGATGCCGGGTGCGACCGGATAGCCGTCCGAGGTCACGATCAAGCCGTCCGCCGAACGCTTGAGGCCCCCGTCGCGGGTATAGCCCGACATGCCCGAAGGCATTGTCACCTCGAGATAGCCCAGCCCGTCCACGGCCAAGTCCAGGTCGCCCCCGGTCTGCGCCAGTGCGCCCTGCGCCAGCGTCAGGGTGACGGCGGTGGGGCGCACCCCCAGGCCCATCTGCACGCCCGCCGGAACCATGGTGCCGTCGGCCGCCGCGATGCTGCCGGGGCGCGTGACCTGCTGATAGGCAAGGTCCGCGAACTCGGCGCGGCGGGCATTGTAACCGGTCGTGGACATGTTGGCGAGGTTCTGCGAGATGACCTCGACCCGCGTCTGCTGGGCCGCCATGCCGGTGGCCGCGATCTGCAATGCTCTCATTCGGAAGCCTCTCAGCGGACGGAAACGGAGATGACGGCGCGGATGCGCCCGTCCTCGCCGTCAAGGAAGGACTGGCCCAGCTCGTAGGCGCGCTGGACTTCAATCATGCGGGCGATCTCGAGGACCGGGTTGACGTTGGATTCCTCGAGAAAGCCCTGGCGGACCACCGCCTCGGGGGCGGGCTCGGCCCCCTCGGCCGAGAAGAGCGTGCCGCCCTCGTGCCGCAAGAGCGCGCGATCGCGCTGGTCGAAGACGCCCACGCGCCCCACGGGCTGGCCGTCGGCCGAGATCGTGCCATCCGCGCCCACCGCGATGCTGCGGGCGCCGGGGGGCAGGGCGAGAGGCGCTTGGCCCTCGTCGAGGACGCGGTGGCCGTCGCTGTTCACCAGTTCGCCCTCGGGCGACATCATGAAGGCACCCGCGCGGGTCAGGCGGTTGCCCTGCGGCGTCTGGACCATGAAGAAGCCATCGCGTTCCAGCGCCAGGTCCAGCTTGCCGCCGGTCTGCGACAGCGCGCCGGGCGTCAGGTCCACCTCGCGCCCCTGGGCGTTGGCCATGGACAGCGTGCCGCGCTGGCGGTCGAGGGCGGTCATGTGTTCCGAGAAGACCACCCCCTCGCGCCGGAAGCCGGTGGTCGAGCCGTTGGCCATGTTGTTGGCCACCGCCCGCATCTCGCGCATCAAGCCGGCCTGCCGGGTCAGCGCGGCGTAGATCGCGTTGTCCATTGCTCAGCCTCCCGCGACCAGTGGCAGGATCTGGCCCGTGAAGAAGCTGCCCAGCGTCGTGGTCATGAAGCTCATCGTGACCCAGAAGACCGCGAGCATAAGCCCCACCTTGGGCACGAAGGTCAGCGTCATCTCCTGCACCGAGGTCAGGGCCTGGAACAGGCCGATGACGACGCCCGCGACCAGCGCCACGACCAGCAGGGGCGCCGACATCTGAACCGCGATCCACAGGGCCTGCCGGGTCACGTCGAAGATCAGGTTCTCGTCCATCAGACCGGCATCCTCAGGATGTCCTGGTAGGCCTCGACGACCTTGTCGCGGATGGCGACCGCGGTCTCGAGCGCGATCTGCGCCTCGGCGATGGACTGGACCAGCGCCTGGGTGTCGTTGCGGCCCTGCATGGCGCCTAGCGCGGTGGTGTCGGCCTGCTCCATCACGGCGGCGAAGTCGCGGGCGGCAGCGCTGAGGCCCTGCGGCGCGGCGGCCATGGGCGAGGGGGCCGCCGCCGCGCGGGCCTCGGCATAGGCCGAGGCAACGCGGTTTCCGGTCTGCAGGGCGGCGGTGGTCAGCGAGATCATGGCGTGCCCTTTCAGCGGCGGATCAGGTCAAGGAGCGAGGCGGACATCTGCCGCGACTGCTCGAACATCTTCAGGTTGGCCTCGTAGCTGCGGCTGGCCTCGCGCGCGTCGGCGACCTCGATCACCAGGTCCACGTTCGAGCCGAGGTAGTAGCCATCCGCGCCCGCCATCGGGTGGCCGGGGTCGTAGACCTGCGGCAGCTCGGCCCGGTCGTGGCGCATCCGGCCCGCGCGCACCTCGCCCGTTTCGCGGCCGAAGTCGCGCCCCGGCTCGAAGCTGACGAGCTTGCGGCGGTAGCCGGGCGTGTCGGCATTGGCGATGTTTTCCGAAATGTGGCGCAGCCGGACGCCCTGGGCGCGCAGGCCCGAGGCGGCAATGGCGGTGGCGGAAAGCTCGGTCATGCTCAGCCTCGCCGCCCGATGGCAGTGCGCATCAGGTTCATGCCCGACTGCACCACCGCCAGTGACAGGTCGAACTCGCGCTTGGCGTCGGCCGACCGCACCATCTCGTCTTCCAGAGAGACGGTGTTGCCGTTGGGTGAAGGTTCGCCCTCCACCTCGACAGCCTGGGCGCGGGTGCTCGAGGAGCCCGCCGTCAGGTGCCCGGGCCGCGTCGCGCGCAGTTCTAGCGCCCCGTGGCGGAGGCTGTCGTCGAACTTGGGCAGATCGCGGGCGCGGTAGCCGGGGGTGTCGGCGTTGGCGACGTTGGTGGCGATCACGCGCTGGCGCTGGGCCGCGTGGGCGCCCAGGTCGCGCGCCATCCGCATCGTGTCGATCTGTGCAAACAAAGAGGATCCTCCTCAGCCGCGATAAACCCGGTCTTAACCGCAACAGGTTTATAAACCGTTTCATCGGACGCATTTTCCGCAGCCCAGAGGAACGGAATGGACAGGATCGACTCGATCGCGGCACGCATCCGGGACCTGCGGGTCAGCCGCCATTTCGGGCGCGTGGCCGCGATCCGCGCGGGGCTGGTCGAGGTCGGCGGGCTGAACCACATCGCCTCGGTGGGCGACCGTGTGGCCCTGCTGGACGGCGCGCTGAGCGGCGAGGTCATCGCACTGGACCCGAAGCATGCCTTGGTCCTGCCGGAGGGGCCGACGGACGGGTTGTCGATCGGCACCCGGGCCGAGCTGCTGTTCTGCCCCCTGATTGCACCTTGCGGCGCGTGGATCGGCCGCATCGTCGATCCCTTGGGCCGCCCGCTGGACGGCCGCCCGCTGCGGCGGGGCGCGCAAGAGCGGCGCTACCGCAGCCCGCCGCCGCCGGCCGCCTCTCGCCGCCGCCTCGGCGCGCGGCTGGACACGGGACTCGCGGTCTTCGACACGCTGCTGCCGATTGTGCGGGGCCAGCGGATCGGGCTCTTTGCGGGCTCGGGCGTGGGGAAATCCACGCTGCTGTCGGCGCTCGCGCGCGGGGTCACGGCGGATGTCGTGGTGATCGCCATGGTGGGCGAGCGGGGGCGTGAATTGCGCGAGTTCGTGGAAACGACCCTCGGCCCCGAAGGGATGGCGCGGGCGGTGGTGGTGGCCGCGACCTCGGACCAGTCGCCGCTGATGCGCCGCCGCTGCGCCTGGGCGGCGATGGCAGTGGCCGAGCATTTCCGCGACGAGGGCCGCCACGTCCTGTTCCTGGCCGATTCGATCACCCGCTTCGCCGAGGCGCATCGCGAGATCGCGCTCGCCTCGGGCGAGGCGCCCAGCTATCGCGGTTTCCCGCCCTCGACCTCGCAGATGATCATGGCGCTGGCCGAGCGGTCAGGTCCGGGGCCGGAAGGCGCGGGCGACATCACCGCGATCTTCAGCGTGCTGGTCGCGGGCTCGGACATGGAGGAGCCGGTGGCCGATATCCTGCGCGGCGTGCTGGACGGGCATGTGGTGCTGGACCGGGGCATTGCCGAACGCGGCCGGTTCCCGGCAGTGGACGTGCTGCGGTCGGTTTCGCGCTCGCTGCCCCATGCGGCGACGGCGGCCGAGAACGCGCTGATCGGCCGGGCGCGGTCGGCGCTGGGGCTTTATGCGGAATCAGAGCTGATGATAAAGGCCGGGCTTTACGCGCCCGGCAGCGATCCCCGTCTGGACGAGGCGGTGCGCATTCAGCCCGCCCTGAACGGCTTCGTGGCGCTTCAATCGCCCGAAGCGGGGCACAGTTTCCGCCTGCTCGAGGATGCCCTGGCGAATCGTGCCCGGCCCGCAGGCCATCCCGGCTGAGGCGCCTGACCGCGCCGGGGCAGAGAAAACTTTTGTCAATCGTCGAAACCCCAGTCCTCGCGAGCACGTTCTTGCGGGACAGCGGCAAACGTGGACGTGCCGCGACAAAGACAACGATGAAAGGCTCAAGCCTCCATGACGGCCAGCACCGATCGTGATCCCACGACCCATCGCCCCAGGGACAGCGAGGATCCCGAGGGGGTTGCCGGCCATCTGGCAGGCGAGGCTTCTTCCCGTGAGGATGTCCTGACCATCGCCCAGGAGCAAGCCCATGTTTCCGTCGAACGGCGCGAAACCGGCGGCGTCCGTGTGCGGGTCGTGACCGATGAGGGGCCAGTGCTCTACCCGGTCGCACTTGAGGCCGAGACGGTGGAGGTCACCCGCCACCCGGTCGAGCGCGAGGTCGAGACCGTGCCCGCCCCGCGCGAGGAAGGCGACGTCACCATCGTCCCCGTCGTGGAAGAACGGGCGGTGCTCGTCACCAAGCTTTTTGTTGTCGAAGAGATCCACATTCGCCGGACCCGTGTGACCGAGACGGTCGAGGTTCCGGTGACACTCCGCCGCCAGCGCGCCGTGGTCGAGCAGCTGGAGCCCGGAGCGGCCGAACCCGGCCCCGGCGAGGGCTAGGGCGGTCTTCCCGACCGCGATCTGTAACTTGTGAGGACGTGAAAATGGCTATGGAATCCGTGAACACCGGTTCGATGCGCAGCTTGTCGGCGCTGTTCGACAGCCGCGCCGACGCCGACCGGGCCGTGCAGGCGCTGAAGGCGGCCGGCGTGGCCGACGTCGTGCTGACCGGCAATGACAGCGCCAGCACGGGCGACACGCAGGCCTATACGGGCGAGGCGCGTTCCGATCGCGGCTTCTTCGAATCGATCGGCGACTTCTTCTTCCCCGAGGAGGACCGCTACACCTATGCCGAGGGCCTGAACCGCGGCGGCTACCTGGTGACCGTCCGCAACATCCCGGAACACCAGTATGAAACCGCGCTGGACATCCTGGACAGCGAAGGCGCGGTGGACTTGGATGCGCGCGAGGCCGAATGGCGCAGCGAGGGTTGGACGGGCTATTCCGCCGACACTGCCGGCATGACGAGCGAGGGCTCCGGCATGGGCATGGGCATGGGCACGGCGGCCGATGGCATCCCCACCACCCGCGAGGCCGCCTATGACGCCGACCTGAATGCCGAGGGCAAGATCGACGTCGTCGAGGAGCGCCTGACCGTCGCCAAGCGCCAGACCGAGGGCGGGCGGGTCCGCGTCCGCTCCTATGTGGTGGAAACGCCGGTCGAGCAGGACGTGGAACTGCGCAGCGAGCGCGTCCATGTCGAGCGCCGCGCGGTCGACCGCCCCGCCGGCGCCACCGACTTCCAGGAGCGCAGCATCGAGGCGCGCGAATATGCCGAGGCGCCCGTGGTCCACAAGGAAGCCCGCGTCGTCGAGGAGATCGGGCTGAACAAGGACGTCGAATCGCATGTCGAGACGGTGCGTGATACCGTGCGCAAGACCGAGGTCGAGATCGAGGACGAACGCGGGCAGGTGATCGGCGGGGACCGCAACCTGGACGATGACCTGAACCGCCGCTGAGCGGATCGGCACTCGAAGAGGAAAGGGGCGGCACGGTCCGCCCCTTTTGATATTTGTCAGACAGCACCAAACGGCTGCATAGTCTTTTGTTAAAGCGGTGTTTCCCGGGATTGCATCCTTCCTTGTCCCTCGACAATCAGCCGCTGGCCAGTGCGGCGGGGTGGAAGATGGCACTTACGGAATATTTTATCCGTTACCTTCAGCAGCGTGATGAATTGAGCGCGCGCGATCTGGCGAAGCTGCGCGCTATTCCGACCCGGACGCGCAGCTTTGACAACGGCCAGACCATCGTCCCGGCCGGAACCGAGCCGACCGAAAGCTGCCTTGTGCTGCGCGGCATGGCGGGACGGCTGCATATCCTGCCGGGCCGCACCACCCAGCGCGTCGTCAGCGCCCTGCATGTCCCCGGGGACTTCATGGACTTGCATGGCTTCGTGCTGTCCGAGGCCCAGGAAAGCATCGTCGCCTTCGGCCTGACCGAGGTCGAGTTCGTCGATCACAGCCATCTCGAGGAACTGACCCAGAATCACCCGCACCTGACCCGGCTGTTGTGGATGACCACCGCCATCGACGGCGCGATCCACCGGCAATGGCTGGTGGCCGCCAATGCGCTGCGGTCCAGCGCGCATCTGGCCCACCTGATCTGCGAACTCTACACGCGCCTTGCCGCCGTGGGGGTGGCGAAGAACCACCGCATGACGCTGCCGCTGCTGCAGCGGGAACTGGCCTGCATCCTCGGCTACTCCCCCATCCATATCAACCGCGCCGTCCGCGACCTGCGCGACCGCAAGCTGGTGCGCTGGTCGGGGACCGAGGTCGAGGTGCTGGACTGGCCGGGCCTTGTCCGGCTTGCGCGCTTCGACCCGGGCTATCTCGATCTGGAACGCAAGCGCCGCTGAGCGTCACTGGCAGAGGCGCAGGCCTCCCTCACGTGGCTTGATGTCCAGGTGCAGGTGGTCGTCATGGGCGGCGTTGCTGCCCGGCCCGAGGACGGTGGTGAAGTAAAGGCAGGCCCCGGACTGCACCGTGTTCTGGAAGGCGGTATCCAGCCCGCCCCGGTCGGCGGCGGGCGCGATGTCCAGCCGCGCGCCGTTTCCGAAGCCGAAGCCGGCGATGTCCAGTGCGTTGCCCAGCGCATGTTCCGACAGCCGCGCCTCGGGCCCGTCGCCGACGACACCGCGGCAGGAATAGCTCGTGCCCGTGGCGATCGAGATCAGCCGCGGGCTGCCCGGCATCCGCTGTGCGGCCGGAATCACCATCTCGCGCGTCCACAGCGCCAGGGCGCGGGCGGTGTCGCAGCGCATCACCGCGTCCCCCTCCAGCACGACGCCCGGCTGGATCGCGCGGACCTCGAGCGGGCGCGAGATGCCGCATTGCCGCTCGTCCGGGTCGGCCACGGGCGGCACCTCGACATGATCCACGCCCAGCAGCGTCAGCCCGTAAAGGCAAGCCGCATGGTCGAAGTCGGATTCTCGCGCCACCCTGGGCACGAGGGGCGAAAGCACCTTGCGGAAGGGCTCGACGGGTTCGGCATAAGCGTCGGGCGGAATCAGCGATCCCGCAGGGGCAGGGACGGCTGGGCTGTCGGGCAGGTCCCCGGCCCCGGGTCGAGGGGCCGGGCGATCCGCGCCTTGCGTCGCGGCGGGGTTGGGAAGAGGCGGAGCGGCCTCCTGTGCGGCGGCAGGCAGCGACAGGGCCAAGGCCAGAAGCAGCGCGGCTCCTGTCGCCCGCCGCATCAGTTCATGCCCGCAGGCAGGGCGCCGGGCTGCGCCGGGGCGGTCAGGGTCTGGGGCTCAAGCGCGCCGTCGCTTGCGCTGCTCAGCGCGGCGGCCAGCGGGTCGGTTCCCTCGACAGGCAGGGGCGCGGCCGGGACAGGGGCAGTTCCGGCCGTCGCCGCCGGGGTCACGGGGGCGTCCGCGGGCAGCATCGTGCCCGTCACCGGCGTCGTGCCCGCCAGCGTCCGACGGGGCAGGGGCCGGCTGGCCGTGATCGTGGCGGCAGGGGCGGCGCCGTCCGGCCCGGCGGCCTCCCCGCCCGTCGTGGCAGTTTCAGTCGCCTCCGGCAGGATCGTCGGCTCGACTGCGGGGGTCACGTCGGCGATAGTCACGCCGGGCGCGAGGAAATCCACCACCGTCTGGCCGGGCTGGACCATGTGGGCCAGTTCCCGCGCGTCCCAGTTGGTCAGCCGCACGCAGCCATTGCTCTGGCTGACGAACAGCTTGGAGGGCGTGGGCGTGCCGTGGATGCCGTAGGTCGGCTTTGACAGGTCAATCCAGACGTTCCCCACCGGCGCATTCGGCCCCGGAGGAATACGCAGCACCTTGTCGTTGTCGCCCTGCTTGAAGTTGATGCTGGGGTTGTAGGTGTAGTCGGGGTCCAGCACCGCCGCCTCGACCAGATGCGTCCCCTGCGGCGAGGGGGTCGCGGTCGAGCCGACCGTCGCGGGATAATCCGCCACCATCCGGCCGCTGGCGTCATAGGCTGCGACCCGGCCGCGCTCGGCATCCACGATGACGCGCAGGACCTTGGACTTCAGGGGCTTGGCGGGCACGGTCACGTTCAGCGTCTCGCCCGGCACGAAGCTCTTGCCGGGGTTCAGCTGGGCCAAGAACCTTTCGTCCATGTGAAACCGCTCGGCCAGCTTTTCCTGCACCGAGGTATACCCCATCGAAGACATCTTGGCCTTCTCGGCATAGTCGTTCGGGATGCTCTCGACGAGGCCCTGCGCGTCCTCCGCCGTGATCGTGTAGGTGCTGGTCAGGGGCGCGTCCGCCCGAGCCTGCAGCAGGGCCCAGACCTGCGGGTCGAGCCGCCCGTCCTGGGGCAGGCCGTGCATCCGTTCGAAGGCACGGATGGCGCTTTCGCTCATGCCGCCGCGAAAGCCGTCCACCACGCCCGGCGACACACCCGAACGGTCCAGCAGGATCTGCACCTTGGCCGTCAGGGCCGACTGGCCCGAGGGCAGCTCGCCCGTGCCGGCATAGGTGGCCGCCTCGATGTCCGCCGGCACCATGTTGACGCGCTTGTCCTGTGCCAGTGCGGGCAGCGTGGTGGACAGCATCAGCGTCGCGGCGGTCAGCATCGGCAACAGGCGGGACATGCGGCAATGGCTCCTTGAAACGGCGAAAGCCATCACTCGCAGGCCGCCGGGTTCCTGCCAAGGCGGGGCAGGTCAACAATGATTGACCTGTGGCAGCCGCGCCGCGTGACCTTGCGTCGGCGGGGCTTGCCGGTTCGCCAGACCCATGCCTAGCCTGCGCCAGGCCGAGGGAGAGGGCACATGCAGCAGAACTGCCGGATCGAGGACCGGGGCACGCACCTGGTCGTGGTCAACGACAATCCGCAGCGCCGCAACGCGCTGACACCGGGGTTCTACGAGGGCCTGCGCGCGGCGCTGGCGCAGGCGGCGGCCGAGCCGCGCATCGCGGCCGTGGTCCTCACGGGGGCAGAGGGTTTCTTCTGCGCGGGTGGTGACCTGACCATGCTGATGACGGCGCAGGAGATGACCCATTCCCAGCGCCGTGCGGCCATCGAGGACCTGCAGTTCCTGATCCGCGCGATAATGGACTGCCCGCGTCCGGTGATCGCGGCCGTCGAGGGCGGCGCGGCCGGCGCAGGCTTTTCGCTCGCGCTGGCCTGCGACCTGGTCGTCGCGGCGCAGGATGCGCGCTTCACGGCCTCCTATGTCAATGCGGGGCTGATCCCCGACGGCGGGCTGACCGGCAGCCTGACGGCCGCGATGCCTCCGGCGCTGGTGGCCGAGATCTGTCTGCTGGGCCGCCCGGTCGAGGCGCAGCGGCTGTTCGACCTGGGGGCGATCAATGCCCTGGCCGAGCCCGGCGGCGCACTGGCCGCAGCCGAGGCGCTGGCCCAGCGGCTGGCGCAGGGTCCAGCCGAGGCGCAGGCCGGGATCAAGGCGCTGCTGACCGGCGCACGAGCCGCGCTGATGGAGGCACAGCTCGATGCCGAGGTCGAGCCGATGGCCGTCGCGCTTGGATCGGCCGAGGCGGGCGAGGGGATCGCGGCCTTTCTCGGCAAGCGTCCCCCCGATTTCGCCGCCCTGCGCCGAGGCTGAACTCAGCCGACCGAGTTGATCATCTCGAAGCCGGGCGCGAAGCAGTGAAGCGTGCGGCTGACCGGTTGCGTCTTGATCCACAGCGTCGAGTCATAGACCAGAACCGGCGTGTCCGCCGAGCAGCGCAGCAACAGCTCAGCCTCGACCTCGTCCGCGCGCCGCGCTGAAACAACCTGCTCGCACAGCGAGATCGACGCATGGCAGGCCAGCCATTCGTTGGCGGTGGTGCCGGCCATGACCTCCTCGGTCAGCGCGGGCAGCGCCAAGGTATCGATCCAGCGCCGCTCGGCGCAGATCACCGTGTCGTCCGAGCAGATCAGGGTGCAATGTTCCTGGATGTCCTGCGGGTCGCTCTGGAACAGGCGTTCCAGCACATCGGAGGTCACGGGACGATCCACCCGGCCAAGGAAGTGGAAGCTGAAGCGACCACCGCGCTCTTCCACAAGGTCGCGGAAGACTGGCAGGCTGACGCGCTGCGTCCGGGGTTCGAGCCCCAGAACGACGCGGGTGCCGACGCGGCGACGCCGTTCCACCACGCCCCGCTCGGCCAGCGAGGTCAGGGCCCGGTTCACCGTGGCGCGCGCGCTTCCGAATTCGGCGGCGAACTCCTGTTCCGTGGGAATCAGGGAACCGGGAGGATAAACACCATGGGTGATTCGATCCATGATCACCCCACGGATCCCCGCCCAGGTCACTGGTGTGCCGCGTCCGTTCGCGGATCGCGTGAGCCTGGTCCCGTGCCTGGATAAATTAGCCATATCATTCCGATCCTTGCGGCAGGGACTATAGAAGCTGCTTCACCATGAGCAAAAGTTGACGAAAAGGACTGGTATCACCCGATTAACCAAGGCTACAGCCCGATGACGTAACGTCAACATGACATTTGAGAGGATTGACATACTTCCGTTAAGAGCGGCGTGCGCTGGTGTCTGAGTGCTGGCCGGAGCGGCCTTGCAAGGGATGACGCGCCCTTGAAAACCGGGCAGAAAAGGCGGCGAGTCCCCAAGGCGAGAAAAGCCGTTCCATGACGACCAGCGATCTTACGGTCCCTTCCGATTCCTCGATGCGGGCAAAGGCCGGGCCGGTCTGGCCGGTGCTGATCGCGATCAGCCTGTGCCACATGGTCAACGACATCCTGCAGTCGCTGCTGTCGGCCATCTATCCGCTTCTCAAGGATGAGTTCGCGCTCTCATACGCCCAGATCGGGCTGATGACCTTCGCCTTCCAGGTCACGGCCTCGCTGCTGCAGCCGGTGGTGGGCATGGTGACGGACCGGCACCCGATGCCGCGGTCATTGGCGGTGGGAATGCTGTGCAGCTTCGCAGGCGTGCTGACGCTGGCGCAGGCGGGCAGCTACGGGATGCTGCTGACGGGGGCGATGCTGATCGGGCTTGGGTCGTCGATCTTCCATCCCGAAAGCTCCCGGGTAGCGCGGACGGCTTCGGGCGGGCGCTTCGGGACGGCGCAGTCGCTGTTCCAGCTTGGCGGCAACGGCGGGCAGGCCATCGGCCCGCTGCTGGCGGCCTTTCTGGTCGTGCCGCTGGGCCGCTCGGTACTGGGCTGGCTGGCGCTGATCGCGCTCGCCGGGTCTGGCGTGCTGTGGCAGGTCGGGCGCTGGGCCGAGGGGCGCCGCCGCGCGGGCGCCCTGCGGGTGACCGCCGCGCCGAATCTCGCGCCGCGCCGCATCGTCATGGCCATCGGCGTGCTGGCGGTCCTGTCGATGACCAAGGCCTTCTACATGGCCAGCCTGACCAGCTATTACACCTTCTTCCTGATCGAGAAGTTCTCGATGTCCGCGCAAGGATCGCAGGTGATGCTGTTCCTGCTGCTGTTCGGCTCGGCCGCGGGGGTGATGCTGGGCGGCATCGCGGGCGACCGGGTGGGAACGCGCAAGGTGATCTGGTTCTCGATCCTGGGCGTGCTGCCGTTCTCGCTGCTGCTGCCGCATGTGGGGCTCGGGGCGACCGCCGTGCTGACGGTGCTGGTCGGCGCGATCATGGCCTCGGCGGCGCCCGCCATCGTGGTCTTTGCGCAGGAACTCGTGCCGGGCCGCACCGGGCTGATCGCGGGGCTGTTCTTCGGCTTTGCCTTCGGCATGGGCGGGATCGCGGCCGCCGTGCTGGGCTGGGTCGCCGACGCCCGGGGGATCGGCTTTGTCTTCAACCTGTGTTCGGTCCTGCCGGTGCTGGGTCTGCTGACCGCCTTCCTGCCGCGCGAACGCGAACTGGTGCCCGCCCGCTAGGTTGCCGCCTGCCGGAAATCCGTTGCCGTGCGCTGGACAAGCGGGCGGTTGCGCGTGACCTTGCCCGCCGCAGGACAACAAGGGGGCAGGGAATGCGCTACAGCCGCGATATGCGAGGTTACGGAGCCGAGGCGCCTGATCCGAAATGGCCGGGCGGTGCGCGCATCGCCGTGCAGATCGTTGTCAACTACGAGGAAGGCGGCGAAAACTCGGTCGAGCATGGCGACGCCGCGTCCGAGGCCTTCCTGTCCGAGATCGTCGGCGCCCAGCCCTGGCCCGGCCAGCGCCACTGGAACATGGAGACGATCTACGACTATGGCGCGCGCGCGGGCTTATGGCGGCTTTACCGGATGCTCGAGGGCATCCCCGTCACCTGCTACGGCGTGGCAACGGCGCTGGCGCGCAGCCCCGAACAGACCCGCGCCATGATCGATGCCGGGTGGGAGATGGCGACCCACGGGCTGAAGTGGATCGACTACAGGGACGTGCCCCGCGAGGTCGAGGCCGAGCACATCCGGCAGGCGGTCGAACTGCACACCCAGGTCACCGGCTCGCGGCCGCTGGGCTTCTACCAGGGCCGGGCCTCGATGAACACGGTGCCGCTGGGCTGCGAGGAGGGCGGCTTCGAATACCTGGCCGACACCTATGCCGACGAGCTGCCCTTCTGGCACGTCCACCAGGGCCGTCCGCAGCTGATGGTCCCCTATACGCTGGACGCCAATGACATGCGCTTCGCCAACGGCGGCTTCACCAATGGCGAGGAGTTCTTCCTGTATCTCCGCGACGCCTTCGACTGCATGTGGCGCGAGGGCGGAGAGGGCAGGGCGCGGATGCTCTCGATCGGCCTGCACTGCCGCCTGGCCGGGCGGCCGGGCCGGGCCGAGGGGCTGAAACGTTTCCTCGACCATGTCCGCGCCCATGACGGCGTGTGGTTCGCCACGCGGCTGGACATCGCGCGTCATTGGGCCGCGACGCATCCTTACGTCGCGAAAGACCGGCCTTCGCAAATGGATCGCGCGGCTTTCGTGGAACGCTTCGGCTCGATCTTCGAGCATTCCCCGTGGGTAGCCGAGCGGACCTGGGACGGCGAGATGGGCGCGGCCCATGACAGCGCGGCGGGGCTTGCCGCAGCCATGGCCCGGCAATTCCGCGCCGCCTCGGACGACGAGCGGCTGGCCGTCCTGCGCGCCCACCCCGACCTTGCCGGCAAGCTCGCCGGGGCCAAGCGCCTGACCGCGGATTCGACTGCCGAGCAGGCCAGCGCCGGCTTGGATGCGCTGACGGACGCCGAGCGCGCCGAGTTCACCCGCCTGAACGAGGCCTATGTGGCCCGCCACGGCTTTCCCTTCATCATCGCCGTGCGCGACCATGACAAGCCGGGGATCATGGCCGCGATGGCACGCCGGGTGGATAACGACAGTGCCACCGAGCGGGCCGAGGCCGAGCGTCAGGTGATGCGGATCGCCGAACTGCGGCTGAAGCAGATGCTGGGCTGAAAGGGGCATCGAAGAGCCCGACTTCCATTGTCCCGACCGCCCGAAATCCTTTTCCGCAGGCATCAGGTGTTTCGCGTTTTGCAGCGGGCCGCAGCGGCGTGGCCCGGCTTGCAGGGGCCTGCGGGGGATGGAACATTCACCCCCGAGGCCGCGCCCACGCAGCAAGGACAGCAGCGATGATCGACGAGACGACCCCCAGCGGCAACCCTGCCCCGATCCCCGGAGAAGCCGAGGCGCCCAGACCCGCGCCGCGCGGCAGCTATGCCGGCCCGGTGGCGGGCCTGCCGCCGCAGACGGGGCTGACCACCGACACGGCCGTCTTCACCAGCGCCTATGCGGTGATCCCGCGCAGCGTCATGCGCGACATCGTGACCAGTTTCCTGCCCGGCTGGACGGGGATGCGGATGTGGATGCTCGCGCGGCCCCTGTCGGGCTTCGCCGAGACCTTCAGCCAGTATGTGGTGGAACTGGCCGAGGGGGGTGGCAGCGACGCGCCCGAGGACGACCCCGAGGTCCAGTCCGCCATCTTCGTGACCGGCGGCGACCTGGACATCACCATCGGCGAGACGACCCATCGCCTGACCCCCGGCGGCTTCGCCTATGTCCCTCCCGGCACCTCCTGGTCGATCAGGAATGCCACCCCCGGCAACGCAGGCTTTCACTGGTGGCGCAAGCGCTGGCAGCCCGCCGCCGGGATCACGCCCCCCGATCCGATCGTGGCACACGAGCAGGACATCGCCCCTTCGCCCATGCCCGACACCGAGGGCGCCTGGGCCACGACCCGCTTCATGGACCCCGCCGATCTGCGCCACGACATGCACATCACCGTTGTGACCTTCCAGCCCGGCGGCTCGATCCCCTTTGCGGAAACCCACGTGATGGAGCACGGGCTTTTCGTGCTGGAGGGCAAGGCCGTCTATCGCCTGAACCGCGACTGGGTCGAGGTCGGCCCCGGCGATTTCATGTGGCTGCGGGCCTTCTGCCCGCAGGCCTGCTATGCAGGCGGGCCGGGCCGCTTCCGCTACCTGCTTTACAAGGACGTCAACCGCCATGCGCCGCTGTGGTTCGGCACCCACGGCTCGGGCCGGGCAGGCTAGCAGCGAGGCCAGTTTTCAATCTTCGAGGTGATGGGATCAGGAAGAAGCGTCATTTCCTTCCTCCTGATCCAAATGCCTCTGCGCCCACGACGCAAGGGTATCCGGCGGTCCCTCATGCGCAGGCTGGCCGCATTGCGCCTGCGGAGCTAGAACGCGCTCATGAAGGAACCCCGGCCCCGCCCCACTTTCCGCCATGAACGTGCCTGCATGGCCCAGGGCGCCCGCTTCATCTGCGGCGTGGACGAGGTCGGGCGCGGGTCGCTGGCCGGGCCGGTCACGGCCGCGGCGGTGATCCTGCCGCGCAAGGGCATCCCGCGGGGCCTCGACGATTCCAAGAAGCTGTCGCCCGCGAAGCGCCGGCAACTGGCCGAACAGATCAAGGACTGCGCCGACTGGTCCATTGCCCATGCCAGCGTCGCCGAGATCGGGCAACTCAACATTCACTACGCCAGTCACCTGGCCATGCGCCGCGCCGTGGCGGGACTGCGCCAGCGTCCCTGCATGGCGCTGGTCGATGGCAAGCGCCTGCCCTGGGGACTGGATTGCCCGGCCGAGGCCATTGTCCGGGGGGATGCGGCCTGCCTGTCCATCGCTGCGGCCTCGATCATTGCCAAGGTGGAACGCGACCGGATCATGGCGGATCTGGCGCAGCAATTTCCCGGCTACGGATGGGAGCAGAACATGGGATACCCCACCGAAACGCATCGCCGGGCCTTGGCCGAGAAGGGTGCAACCCCGTTCCATAGGATGGGATTTCCGGCCATCCACAAGATATTGTGTCCAGACCCCAGCTTAAATCTCTGATTCAAAATAACAATTGACGCCGAATCACCTCTGACTCATCCTGTGGACAACATAGCAGCGGTACCGAACGCCGCCGGAGAGCAGAGATGACCACCACCAGGACCAAGGCGCGGACTCCCGCGCGCAGCCAGACATTGCCGCTGAACAGCATCCTCGCGGGCGACTGCATCGAGGTGATGAACGGGCTGCCCGAGGCGTCGGTGGACCTGATCTTCGCCGATCCGCCCTACAACCTGCAGCTTCGCGGAGAGCTGCACCGGCCCGACAACAGCCGGGTCGACGCGGTGGACGACGCCTGGGACCAGTTCGGCAGCTTCGCGGCCTATGACCGTTTCACCCGCGACTGGCTGACGGCCGCGCGCCGGCTGCTGAAGCCCACGGGCGCGATCTGGGTGATCGGCAGCTATCACAACATCTTCCGCGTCGGCGCCGAGTTGCAGAACCAGGGCTACTGGATCCTGAACGACGTGGTCTGGCGCAAGTCGAACCCGATGCCGAACTTCCGCGGCAAGCGGCTGACCAACGCCCATGAGACGCTGATCTGGGCCTCCAAGGCCGAGGGCGCGAAATACACCTTCAACTACGAGGCGCTGAAGTCCCTGAACGAGGGTATCCAGATGCGCTCGGACTGGAACCTGCCGATCTGCACCGGGGGTGAGCGGCTGAAGGACGCCGAGGGCGGCAAGGCGCATCCGACGCAGAAGCCCGAAAGCCTGCTGCACCGGGTGCTGGTCGGCACGACCAACCCCGGCGACGTGGTCTTGGACCCTTTCTTCGGCACCGGCACCACCGGGGCTGTCGCCAAGATGCTGGGCCGCGACTGGATCGGGATCGAGCGCGATGCCGCCTATCGCGAGGTCGCCGAGCGCCGCCTGTCCCGCGTCCGCCGCCTGGACGCAGCCTCGCTTGCCACGACCACCAGCAAGCGCGCCGAGCCGCGCGTCCCCTTCGGCCAGGTGGTCGAACGCGGGATGCTGCGCCCGGGCGAGGAACTGGTTTCCCTTGGCGGCCGTCATACGGTGCGGGTGCGGGCGGACGGCTCGCTGATCGGGCGCGACGTCAAGGGCTCGATCCATCAGGTGGGGGCTGCGCTGGAAGGCGCTCCCTCCTGCAACGGCTGGACGTATTGGCATTTCCGCCGCGACGGGAAGATGATACCCATCGACATCCTTCGTCAGCAGATTCGAGCCGAGATGGCCGAAACCGCCTGACGCGAGGTTCGCCGGTGTCTCGGGCCGCAGGGTTTTCCTTCGGCTGCGGGACGAACTCGCCCCGCCCGGGTCAGCCCCGGCGGGGGCTTTTTATAGCACGCCGCGCGGCATCGGGTTCTCGCCGCGATTGTAGGGCTTCCAGTCGGTGATGTCGGGATAGAACTTCCTGCGCCAGGCCCGCACACGCGGGTTCATCCGCCGCCGCCACCAAGGCGGCACCATGGCCACGAACGTCATCGCCGGATAGCCATAGGGCAGTTGCGGCGCCTCATCCTCGGCATAGGTCTGCAGCAGGGGAAAGCGGCGGTCGGGCTTGTAATGGTGGTCCGAGTGGCGCTGCAGGTTGATCAGCAGCCAGTTCGAGGCCGTGTGGCTGGCGTTCCAGCTATGGCGGGGCAGGACGTGTTCGTAGCGTCCGTTGCCGAGATGGCGGCGGGTCAGGCCGTAATGCTCGACGTAGTTCGTCAGTTCGAGCTGCCAGATGGCGATAAAGGCTTGGAAGACGAACAGAAGCATGCCCTGCCAGCCGCCAAGCACCGCCGCCAGCGTCAGCATCCCCCCCTGCAGCGCGGCATAGCGCCAGAAGGGATTGCGCCGGTCCCAGACAGAGCGCTTCGCCCGCGCGAGCAGCTTCTTCTCGGCATGCCAGGCGGAACGGGGGCAGGTCCACAGCACGCGCAGGAAATAGCGGAAGAACCCCTCGTTGTAGCGCGCCGTCACTGCATCGGCCGGGGTCGCCACCCAGGAATGGTGGACCAGCAGATGCTCGGTCCGGAAATGCGAATACAGGTTCGAGGCGAGGATCAGGTCGCCCATCCAGCGCTCGAGCCCCGGCTTCTGGTGCAGCAACTCATGGGCATAAACCATGCCGATCGTGCCCGACATGACGCCGAGGCCGAAGAAGATGCCCAACTTCTCCCACCCGCCCAGATGGCCGGCGTGGGTCACATGCCAGATCGCCCAAAAAACCACGGCCGCCTGCACGGGCCACCAGATCACCGTGATCGCGCGGTGCCAGAACAGCCGTGCGACCGGCGTCTCGGTGTCGGGGTTTTCCCCGTTCAGCCCCAGCAGGCCGTCCAGCGCCGTGACCAGATACCACGCATAAGCGGGCACCAGCAGGAACCACCAGCCGCCCTGCAGGACGGCCAGCACGGCCAGAGGCACCAGCCCCAGCGACATCCAGAAGGGCAACGCGGATCGCAGAGAGAACGTCATGCCCGCCTTCTACCCGAAGGCGAACGCGAGTCGCCACCGGCTGATGGCGAACACCGCGCGGATCGTCCGGAGCAAGGCAGGTCAGTGGTGCGGGCGGCGGGACTCGAACCCGCACGGGCTTCAGCCCCAGGGAGTTTAAGTCCCATGCGTCTACCATTCCGCCACGCCCGCAGCGGATGCCTTCCGCTAGGCGCTTCGCGGGCGGGATTCAAGCATGACCCTTGCTGCGAAGGCAGCGCAGAAAAAACGCAGGGTTCCAACCCGAAGGCCGGAACCCTGCATCCCCCGCGTGCCCCTCAACCACCGCACGCGAAACCTTGTCCTGCGAGCCTGTCCGGCCGTGCCAAAGACATGCCACGTTCAATGATTCGCGGCAAACCCGGATCGCACAACATTCTATGCATTCAACCTTGGTCTAGGGCGTGGCAGGGTCTATTCCCCCTGCGAAAGCCAATGCCAAAGGTGATCCGATGACCCAGCGCCTGCATCTCGTTTACGGCGGCGAACTCGTTTCGACTGACTCGCACGAGTTCCGTGACCCGTCCGCCGTCCATGTCGTGGGGATCTTCCCCGATTTCGCCTCGGCCCATGCCGCCTGGAAGGCGCAGGCGCAGCGGACCGTGGACCAGGCGCAAGTGCGCTACTTCATCGCGCATCTGCATCGCCTGCACGACCCGGCCGAGGCCGCTGCTTCCGCCTCGACGGCCTGAGGACCGCGCAATCGTGGCAGGCATCGGGGATCTCGCCTACTGGTGGCAGCTGAGGGGACCGCGCCCCGAGGGGGACCCTTCGGACCTGGTGCTGCCGCCCGGCGACGGGCCGCTGATCCTGATGTGCGGCGGCGCCTCGGAGCTGCGCGGGCTTGCGCAGGAACTGCGCCGCCGTCGCCCCGGCCTGAGGCTGGGGGCGCTGGGGCCCGTCGCGGTAGAACGCGGCGACCGGGCCGTGCCCTCGGTCCTGCCGGAACCGCCCTCGGACCCGATCTCGGCCCGGCTGCTGGTCGAGCAGGCCGCGCCCGCAGCGCTGGTCCTGACCGATGGCGTTCTGCCCGCGGCCCTGATCGCCGCCTGCGACGAGGGCGACGTGCCGATCACCCTGGTCGCCAACCCCGCCCAGCTTGCGGCGGCGGCGGCTCGCCGTGTCTGGCGGGGCGCGCGCCGGGGACCCGTCACGCGGCTCAGCCGGGTGCTGGTGCCCGACGAGATCGCGCACGAGGCCGCGCTGCGCGAGGGCATCGCGCCTCAGCGGATCGAGGTCATCGGCACTGCTGCCCCCATCCTGCCGCCCCTGCTTTGCAACATGCGCGAACTCGCGGCGCTGCGCCCGATGCTGCGCGACCGCCGGGTCTGGCTGGCGGCCGCTCTGCCGCTGCGCGAGGTCGTTCCCGTGCTGGCCGCGCAGGAAAACCTGCTTTCGGCCCACCACCGTGCGCTGTTGATCATCGCCCCCGCCATTGCCGAGGAGGCAGCCGCCATCGCCACTGCGGCCGAGGCGCGGGGCCTTGCCGTCGCCCGGCGCGAGGCGCTGGACCCGGGGCCCGACATCCAGGTCCTGGTGGCCGAGGACAGCGCGGAACTGGGGCTGTGGTATCGCCTCGCCTCGGTCACCTACATGGGCGGCACGCTGACTGCCGGCACCGGGGTCACGCGCCATCCCTTCGAGCCCGCGGCCCTGGGCTCGGCCATCGTTCACGGACCGCATCTTTCGGCGCAGGCGGCCGAATGGCAGGCGCTGGACCGGGCGGGGGGCGCGCGGCGCATCCACGCGGCGGGCGCGCTGCCCGCCGCCATCGAGGACCTGAGCGCGCCTGATGCCGCCGCGCGCCTCGCCCGCTCGGCCTGGGAGGTTTCAACCGCCGGGGCCGAGATCACGCGCCGCATCGCCGATGCGATCCTGTCGGACCTGCCCGAGGGCGCGGCATGAAGGCCAGGACCCCATGCTGACCGCGCCCGCCTTCTGGAACCGCCCGCCCGGCGTCGCCGCCCGCGCGCTGGCGCCTTTGGGCGCAGTTTACGCCCGCGCCACGGCCCGGCGGCTGGCCCAGGGTCCCCGCCTGCGTCTGGGCGTGCCGGTGATCTGCGTGGGCAACCTCAATGCCGGGGGCACAGGCAAGACCCCTACCGTCATCGCCCTGATCGAGCGCCTGTCGGCGCGCGGCGTGCAGGCGCATGTGGTCAGCCGGGGCCATGGCGGGTCCGAGACCGGTCCCCTGCGCGTGGACGAACGCCGCCATTCCGCCGCGCAGGTAGGGGACGAGCCGCTGCTGCTGTCCGCCTTCGCCCCGGTTTTCGTGGCGAAGGACCGGACCCTTGGGGCGCGCGCGGCGGTCGAGGCGGGCGCGCAGGTCATCCTGCTGGACGACGGCTTCCAGGACCCGAGTCTCGCGCATGACCTTGCACTGGTCGTGGTGGATGCGGGCCGGGGTTGGGGCAACGGCCTCTGCCTGCCCGCGGGCCCCCTGCGCGAGCCGGTCGCCACGGGCCTGTCCCGCGCCGACCTCGTGCTGACGATCGGAGAGGCGGCGGCGCAGGACAGCTTTTCCTTCCGCTGGCCCGCGCTGCCGGTGCCCCGGATCACCGGACGGCTTCAGCCTCTGATGACCGGAATGGACTGGCAGGGACTGCGGACACTGGCCTTTGCGGGCATCGGCCATCCGGACAAGTTCTTCGCCACCCTGCGGGGTCTGGGGGCCGAAATCCTCCGCGCCGAGGCGCTGGCCGATCACCAGCCCTTTTCGCGCCAGATGCTGACGCGGCTGGAAACCGAGGCGAGGATGCTGGGGGCGCAACTGGTCACGACCGAAAAGGACGCGGCGCGCCTGCCGCGCAGCTTCCGCCCCAAGGTGCTGACCCTGCCAGTGAGGCTGGGTTTCGACGATCCAGCGCCGCTGGACGACGCGCTGGATCGCATTTTCGGGTAACGGGGACTGGAAGACCGGCCCCCGCAGGGCTCAGTTCGCGGCGGCCAGCTTCTCGTCGATCTTGGCCTTCAGCTCTTCCCACGGCGCGTTGCGCACGGTCTCGCCGCCGATGATGAAGGTCGGCGTACCCTCGATCTTGTCGGCCACGGCGTTCTGCTGGAAGGTCGCCAGCAGGCTTTCGACCTTGGCCTGATCCTGCCAGCAGGCGTCCATCTGCTCGCCCGAGAAGCCCGCGGCGGCGCCGATCTTGCGCAGGTTCGCGGCCAGTCCGTCGCCGGTCTTGGCGCCCAGCCATTCGCGCTGCTTTTCGAACAGCATCCCCGCGACCGGGTAGAACTTTTCCTCGCCCCCGCAGCGCGCAAGGATGCCGGCCCACAGGCCCGGCTCGTCGAAATACACGTCGCGCTGGGCGAAACGGACCTTGCCGGTGTCGATGTATTCCGCCTTGAGCTGGGGATACACGTCGTTGTGGAAGGCCGCGCAATGGCTGCAGGTGAAGCTGGCGTATTCGATCATCTCGACCGGCGCGTCCTCGGCGCCCTGCCAGTAGTCGGGCTGGGTGGCGGGCGCCTGGGCCGGGGTGGCCGCGGGCGCGGATTCGGCCGGCGCCGGGGTCGCGGTCTGGGCCGCGGCGGGCAGCGCCAGCATGGCAAGCGCTGCGGCCGACACGAGGCTGCGAAGGGTCGGGGTCATGGATTGGCCTTTCAGTCCTGGGAAAAGGGGGGCCGCTTCCGCGTGTCGCGGGCAGCCCGCGCAAGCGCCAATCGGCGCATGGAGTCGGCAAGTTTTGGGTCTTCGAAGCGCGAGGCGACCTCCTCGGCGCGCGCCACGACCTCGGGCGCAGGCGTGGGAGGCTGCTGCGGGGGAGCAGGACGGAACTGGACCTGCCCCTCGGCAAAGCCCTGGGCGGCCGTCTGAGTGATCACGATCCGCGAGATGGCGTTGAAGCCGTAGACCGCATTCACCCGCTCGCGCAGGCGCGGCAACTGCATCTGCACAAGCGGCGCATGGGCTCCGTCGGTCAGCACCGTCAGGGTGGCGCCCATGCCCTTGCCATGCGTCACCTTGACGGGGCGGGTATGGGCGGCGGTCTCGGGCCCCACGATCTCGGGCCAGTCGGTCAGCAGGCGGGCCACCGCAAAGCCGCGCTTTTCAGCCGCCCGGCGCAGGTCGGGGGCGACCAGCGCGGCCGCGGGCTCGAACCCCCGCATCCGGCGGCGCGGCGGCGCGTCGGGATCGGCGGCGCGCTTGCGGGCGCGAGGGGGCTGCGGTCTGGACGTCATGGCCTCGGGCGGACTGTGTGTGCGATCAATCTGGACGCTTCCCGCGCCGGATGCCAGACGGGTGCGATGAGCGATAAGGCAAAGTTGCGTGAAACCGCCGTCAGCCAGCAGGCCGCGCCGCGCCTGCTGGAATGGTATGACCGCCACGCCCGCGTGCTGCCCTGGCGCGCGCCCCCCGGCGCGCCGCCAATGGACCCCTATCGCGTCTGGCTGTCCGAGATCATGCTGCAGCAGACCACCGTTGCGGCGGTGAAGTCCTATTTCCAGCGCTTCACCGCCTTGTGGCCGACGGTCCACGAGCTGGCTGCCGCCGACGAGGCGCAGGTGATGGCCGAATGGGCGGGCCTTGGCTATTACGCCCGCGCCCGCAACCTGGTCGCCTGCGCCCGGCAGGTGGCCGCCGCAGGGGGCTTTCCCGACAGACGCGAGCGGCTGGCGGCGCTGCCCGGCATCGGCCCCTACACCTCGGCCGCCATTGCCGCGATCGCCTTCGACCAGCCGGAAACCGTGGTGGACGGCAATGTGGAACGCGTCGTCTCGCGCCTTTTTGCCGTGCAGACGCCGCTGCCCGCGGCCCGGCGCGAGTTGACGGAACTGGCCGCGACCCTGACCCCGCAGGCGCGGCCCGGCGATTTCGCGCAGGCGATGATGGACCTGGGCGCCACCATCTGCACGCCGCGCAACCCCGCCTGCGCCATCTGCCCGCTGATGGAGCTGTGCGCCGCCCGCGCCCAGGGCATTGCGCCCGAGTTGCCCCGCAAGGCGCCGAAGGCTGCCAAGCCCCTCCGCACCGGCACCGCCTGGGTCGCGCTGGACGATCGCGCCCTTCTGCTGGAGCGCCGCCCCGCCCGGGGTCTTCTGGGGGGAACGCTTGCCTTCCCGACGACGGGCTGGGACGGAACCGACCTTGTCCCACCGCAGGACGGCTCTTGGAAGGCCGCAGGCGAGGTCCGCCACGTCTTCACCCATTTCGAGCTGCGCCTGTCGGTCCTGCGCGCGCCTTTGGCGAACCCTGTCAGGGGCGAGGTGGTCCCGCGCGACGGCTTCGACCCGAACACCCTGCCGGGGCTGATGCGGAAGGTCTGGGCTTTGGTGGAGTAGACATACGCGCGGTTTGGTCGGACAGGTCGAAGGGTGCGCGGGTGAAAGGTGCGTGGGAACCACGCACCCTACAGGGCAGGCTCCCGTAGGGTGCATGCTCTGCGCGCCCGATCCCGCCACGGAAATCCTTGCAGGGTAGGTCCTGGACCCACCCGCTCGCCGCGCCTCAGACCCCCAGGCACCACCGCATGATGGCCTTCTGGGCGTGCAGGCGGTTCTCGGCCTCGTCCCAGATGACGCTGTTGGGCCCGTCCATGACGGCCGAGGTCACCTCGTCCTCGCGATGCGCGGGCAGGCAGTGCATGAACAGCGCGTCCGGCTTGGCGTGGGACATCAGTTCTTCGTTCACCTGATAGCCGCGCAGCATGTTGTGACGCCGCTCCTTGGCTGACTGGGGGTCATGCATGGACACCCAGGTGTCGGCGAAAACGAGGTCCGCGCCTTGGACCGCGCGCGCGGGGTCGCGCTCGATCTCGGCCCGGACGCCCTGTGCACGGGCGAAGTCGAACCACTCCCGCTCGGGATCAAGCGGCTGAGGGCCCGTGAAGGTGAAGTCGAAGCCGAACTGGCCTGCTGCGTGCATCACGCTGGCGCAGACGTTGTTGCCGTCGCCCACCCAGACCACCTTGCGCCCGCCGATGAGGCCGCGGTGCTCCTCGAAGGTCATCACGTCGGCCATGATCTGGCAGGGATGGGTGCGGTTCGTCAGCCCGTTGATGACGGGAACGGTCGCGTATTCCGCCATCTCCAGCAGCGTGGCCTCCTCGAAGGTGCGGATCATGATGAGATCGACATAGCGGCTCAGCACCCGCGCGGTGTCGGCGATGGTCTCGCCGTGGCCCAGCTGCATCTCCTGCCCCGACAGGACCATCGTCTGCCCGCCCATCTGCCGCACGCCCAGATCGAAGCTGACGCGGGTGCGGGTCGAGGGCTTTTCGAAGATCAGCGCGACCATGCGGTTCGCCAGCGGCTGCTCGGCGTCGGGCGCGCCCCTGGGGGCGCCGTTCCGCGCGTCCTTCATCTCCCGGGCGTTGTCGATGATCGCCCGCAGATCGTCCTTGGGCGTGGTGTGAATGTCGAGAAAGCTGTTCATCCTGGGTCTCCTGTTCCGTTTCGTCGGGGGCGAGCGGGCGCTATCGTCGGCGCCGGAAGCCCCAGGGGACTGGAACGGGATGGAGGGCGGGGGCGGGCAGCTTGATCGGCGTGAACATGATCGCGGCACTTCACCGGGACGGCCTGCCGGGGTCAACCCCCTGACGCAGCGCCATGCACCATCTTCTGTCCTCGAACATCACGGGATGAGTGGGGCAGGACCCCCTTCACGGGCAGAGCCCCCGCTCAACCCGACCGCGTGGGCCGGTCGAAGACCTTGCGGCCCATCAGCGAGCCCACGAGGTCCACCATCATCCTCGCCGTCTTTCCCCGCTCGTCGAGAAACGGGTTCAGTTCGACCAGATCCAGCGAGGTCATCAGCCCGCTTTCATGGATCAGCTCGCAGACCAGATGCGCCTCGCGGAAGGTCGCCCCGCCCGGAACCGTGGTCCCGACCGCCGGCGCGACGGACGGATCAAGGAAATCCACGTCGAGGCTGACATGCAGCATTCCGTTCGCCGCCCGCACCTTGTCAAGGAAGGCCCGCATCGGCACGGCAAACCCGAACTCGTCCAGCACGCGCATGTCGTTGACGGTGATGTCGGAAGCCTCCAGCGCGGCGTGCTCGGCCGGATCGACGCTGCGGATGCCGAAAAGGCAGATGTTCTCCTCGGGGACCGGGGCGGGGAAGGGCGGGAAGGCCTCGAAGCCCGGCCGGCCCGAGATATAGGCGATGGGCGTGCCGTGCAGGTTGCCCGACTCGGTCGTGGCCACGCTGTGGATGTCCGTATGCGCATCCAGCCACAGCACGAAGAGCGGCCGCCCCTGCGCCTTGGCATGGGCGGCGATGCCTGCGACCGATCCCAGCGACAGCGAATGGTCGCCGCCAAGGAAGATCGGCATCCCCTCGGCCATCGCCCGCTCGCCCGCCTCGGCAAGCGTCCGGACCCAGGCGACCGTCTCGGGCAGGTGCCGGACGGCGGCGTTCGGCGTGCTTTCGCAGCCCAGCGGTCCCGGCGTCATGTCGCCGCGATCCTCGACGCCGTGGCCCAGGCTCTGCAGCGTCCGCCCGATCCCGGCGACGCGATAGGCCGCCGGCCCCATCAGGCAGCCGGGCCGCTGCTGGCCGCTGTCCACGGGGGCGCCGATCAGGATGCAATGGGTCATGGTGGCCTCGAAAACTGGATGCGTGGCGAGGTTGCGGGCCGAAGCGCCCGAGGTCAACCGCGCGCCAGCGCCATGCCCGCCGTGCCGATCAGCCCCACGCCCGACAGGAACAGCAGCACCAGCGCCGCCCGCCGGATCGTCAGTGGCGACACGCGGGGCGGGAAGCGCCGCGCCGTCCAGGTCCCCAGCGCCACCGCCAGCAGCGCGCCCGCCAGCGCGATCGCCGTGAGCCGGTCGAAGCTGCGGTCCGCCACCGTCAGAGCCAGCCGGAAGCCCTGCGTGATCACGAAATAGACCACCAGCGTCACCCGGATCGTGTCCAGCGTCAGCGGCTGGCGGTACAGCAGCCAGATCAGCGGCGGCCCCGAGGTCGCAAAGAGGCCCCCCATGATCCCGCCCGTGGCCCCCGCGATGCCGAAGGCCGGGGTAGGGGACCGCGCCTCCCAGGGCTGCGGACGGTGGACCAGTTGCAGGGCTGCGGCGGCGATGAAGACGCCCAGGATCAGCCGCAGCCATTCCAGCGCCGAGCCGACCATCCAGTGCAGCAGCCAGTAGCCCAGCGCGATCATCGGGGTGGCACCGATCACGGCGGCCATCACCGCCTTGCGGTCGGCGTGGCGGTGGTCGCGCCACAGCACCATCGCCCCGTTCAGCAGCACGAGGATCGAGATGATCTGCGCCGTCACCGGCACCGGCAGCAACCCGAACAGCGTCGTGCCGCTCATCACGATCAGGCCCAGAGCAAAGCCCGTCAGCGTCTGCGACCAGGCCCCCAGCGCGCTGAGGCCCCAGAAGGCCAGCAGCGCGGACCAGCCGACCTCAGTCACGGGTGCCCTTGAAGCGCTCCTGCCAGTCGTCGCGGCTTTCGTCGGTGATTTTGGCGAACAGGACCTCGGGGACCTCGAAGGCGTGGCCGGCGGGCAGGGTGGCCAGCGCGGCACTCACGTCCTCGGGCCAGGCGCGGTCTTTGGTCCGCATCGCGGCCAGCATGGTATCGGCGGCGAAGGGGATGAAGGGCTGCGACATCACCGCGTAAAGCCGGATCAGGTTCAGGCCGAGGCGCACCTGCATCGCGGCCTTCTCTGGGTCCGTCTTGAAGCTGGACCATGGCGCGGCCGATTGCAGGTATTCGTTGCCCAGCACCCAGATCGCGCGCAACTCGTTCGCGGCCTTGCGGACCTCCATCGCCTCCATGAAGCCCTCGTAGGCGCGGATGCGGGTGGTCAGGGCGTCGATCAGCGCCTCCTCCTCGGGGCCGTAGCTGCCGCCCTGGGGGATCGTCTCGCCGAACTTCGAGCGGCAGAACTTGGTGATGCGGCTGACGAAGTTGCCCAGAACGTCGGCCAGGTCCTTGTTCACCGACTGCTGGAAGTTTTCCCAGGTGAACTCGGAATCCGAGCCCTCGGGGGCGTGGGACAGAAGCCACCAGCGCCAGTAGTCGGCGGGCAGGATCGACAGCGCCTGGTCCTGGAAGACCCCGCGTCCCTGCGAGGTGGAAAACTGCCCGCCGTCATAGGTCAGGTAGTTGAAGGACTTGATGTAATCGACCAGCTTCCACGGTTCGCCCGAGCCGATGATCGTCGCGGGGAAGGACAGGGTGTGGAAGGGCACGTTGTCCTTGCCCATGAACTGGGTGTAGCGGACGTCGCCCGCGCCCTCGTCCAGGCGCCACCAGCGGCGCCAGTCATCGGCGGGCCTGCCGTTGGCATCTGCCCATTCGGCGGTTGCGGCGATATATTCGATGGGCGCGTCGAACCAGACATAGAAGACCTTGCCCTCCATGCCCGGCCAAGGCGCGTCGCCCTTCTTCACCGGCACGCCCCAGTGAAGGTCGCGCGTGATGCCCCGGTCCTGCAACCCCTCTCCGTCATTCAGCCATTTCTTCGCGATCGAGGTCGTCAGGATCGGCCAGTCGGTCTTGCTGTCGATCCAGTCAGACAGTTCCTGCCGCAGCGCGGACTGGCGCAGGTAGAGATGCTTGGTTTCCCGCACCTCCAGATCGGTCGAGCCGCTGATGGCCGAGCGCGGCTCGATCAGGTCGGTGGGGTCGAGCTGCTTGGTGCAGTTCTCGCACTGGTCTCCGCGCGCCTTGTCATAGCCGCAGTTGGGGCAGGTGCCCTCGATATAGCGGTCGGGCAGGAAGCGGCCGTCGGCATTGGAATAGACCTGCCGTTCCGAAACCTCGGCGATCAGCCCGTTCTCGGCCAGCCTGCCCGCGAAATGCTGTGTCAGGCGGTGGTTCTGCGGGCTCGACGAACGCCCGAAATGGTCGAAGCTCAGACCGAAGCGGCGGGCGATGTCGGCCTGCACCTGATGCATCTCGGCGCAGAAGACTTCGACCGGCTTGCCGGCCTTGGCGGCGGCGAGTTCGGCAGGCGTGCCGTGCTCGTCCGTGGCGCAGACGAACATCACCTCGTTGCCGCGTGCGCGCTGGAAGCGGGCGAACAGATCGGCGGGCAACTGGCTGCCGACGAGGTTCCCCAGGTGCTTGATGCCGTTGATGTAGGGAATGGCAGAGGTGATGAGATGGCGGGCCATGGGGGCTCCTGAAGGCAGGTCGCGGGCTGTTTACCCAAGCGGCGCGGTCATTGCCAGAGCGGTCGGGGAATGGCTCGAATGCGCGGCAGTTCAGGGCTGGGCAGGATCGCCGTCTGCGGCCACGATGGACTAGAGGATTATATCAGCAGGAGTTTTCCATGTCCCGGCTTCTCGTTCCGGCAGCCCTTGCCCTGGCGGTGACCACGGTCGCCGCGCAGGCGGACGACCTGTATTACATCGACGGTTACCGCATGAACTGTCCGATGGAGGCAGGCGGCGAGGGCATCATCTCTGTCGGTCCGGGCAGGTTCAGCATCACCGAAAGCCATTATGAGCGCGTGACGGAGCGGCTGGGGCTTGCCGGGGGTTGGCAGCGCGCGACATGGGCCTGCATGGCCGAGGGCGAGGAATGCGGGCGCGAGCAGATTGACCTGCGGATCACGGACGCCCGGATCGAGATACGCTTCGCAGGAGACCGGAGCTTCATGGGGGCGCGCTGTCCGGGTTGAGGGCGGGCGACACCCGTCATCAGGGTAACCCCTGAAGAAGGGGGCTCTGCCCCCGCCGTGCGTTGCACGGCTCCCCCCGGGATATTTGTGTCCGGCCCGAGGAGGCGCGGGCTGGGTGAGTCCGTGCATCATGCCGAGAACCGGTCAGTGGCATCCGTTCGCATGATGACCGGAGGTCGCGAAGCAGCAAGGCCGCGATGAAGCAGCCATTGCTCGAAAGGCGACGTGAGAGGGGGGTGGGCAGAGGGCGCGCGCAGGGCTGCGTGCGTGTCGCTGTAAAGAAAGAACGCCCTCGTTCCGGCGGTGAAGCAGGGAACGAGGGCGCCTCGGTCCGGAGCGGTCATCGGCGTCCCCGCCTGTACCGCTCCGCTACATTGGCAGGAAACCATTAAGATTTCGTCAAGACGTCTCGGGCCGGAGGCAAGTATCCTCGGGGGTGCGGGGGCAGACAGCCCCCGGCTCCTGGCCGACGAGCAGCCGCCAGGCTGGCTGCCTCAGCGCCGCCGATCGCGCCGTGCGCTCATGGGCTGGAAGGCCACGCCGACATGGGCCTCGCAGTAAGGTTTGCCGGCGGTGCTGGGAAGGCCGCAGAACCAGAACTTGTCCGTGGCGGGATCGCCGATCGGCCATTTGCATGTCCGCTCGGTCAGTTCCATCAGTGACAGCTTGAGCGAGCGCTTTTCGACCTCGCGGACGGAGGCCAGCGTCTCGGGCGAGATCTCGTTGGCCGAGGGTTGCGGGGGCAGGGGCTGGCCCGCGGGCACGATCGGGCGGCGGGGCGCAAAGACCGGCTGCGGTGCGGGCTGCGGCTCGGGTGCCTCGGCGGCTTCCACCTCGGGTTCGGGCTCCGGCTCGGGCGCGACACGCGGGACTTCGGCGGGGGCGGTTGCGACGACGGGCTCGGCCGCGGGCTGGGCCGCGGGTGCGGCGGAGGCTGCAGGCTGGTCGTCGCCCTCGACTCGGTTCGACAGGCCAAGGCGGTGGACCTTGCCGATCACGGCGTTGCGGGTCACGCCACCAAGCTCCTTGGCGATCTGGCTGGCCGACTGGCCTTCGGCCCACATGCGTTTCAGTGTCTCGACGCGTTCGTCGGTCCAGGACATGGGTTGCTCCTTGACGGCTGGCGGGCTTGCACAAGCCGCGCGGCGCGGTTCTAACCGGGAATGCCCGGAAATAGCGCCCCGCGCCCGCAGTTTCAAGGATCACCCATGACCCGCCCGACATCCGCCGACTATGGGGCCATGCCCGTCCGCCGCTTCGGCCGTGTCAACTGGCTGGGAACGGCAACGCTGGCCGTGCGCGAGATCCGGCGCTTCATGACCGTCTGGCAGCAGACCGTGCTGGCGCCCCTGATGACGGCGGGGCTGTTCGTCGTGGTCTTCGTCGTGGCGCTGGGGCGCGGCCGGGGCGAGGTCATGGGCCTGCCCTTCGTCGAGTTCCTGGGTCCCGGCATCCTGATGATGACGGTGATCCAGACGGCTTTCGCCAACAGCTCCTCCTCGATCATCTCGTCGAAGATGCAGGGCAACATCGTGGACACGTTGATGCCGCCGTTGTCCGCGGCCGAGATCCTGGCGGGCTACCTGGTCGGCAGCCTCGCGCGGTCGTTGCTGGTCGCCGTGGTGATCGGGACCGGACTGGCGCTGCTTGTGGGGCATGTCGCCGTCCATCCGCTGCTGGCGCTGGGCTTCATCGTCCTGGGGGCGCTGATGCTGGGAGGCCTGGGCATCCTGGGCGGGATCATCGCGCAGAAGTTCGACCAGATGGCCGCGCTGACGAACTTCGTCGTGACGCCGCTGTCCTTCCTGTCGGGCACTTTCTATTCCGTCCAGGCCCTGCCCGAGCCCTTCCGCACCCTGTCCCATTGGAACCCGATCTTCTATCTGATCGATGGCGCCCGCTACGGCTTTGCAGGCGTCAGCGACGCGCCGGTCGCGCGAGGGCTGGCCGTCTGCCTGCTGACGGTGATCGCGGTCAACACGCTTGCCTGGTGGTGGCTGCGCACCGGTTTCCGCATGAAGGCGTGACGCGGCGTTGAAGGCGCCGCCGCTGCTTGGTAACGCTGCGAACCATGACGACGATTCGCACCGCGCTGCGACGCTGATGCGTCCCGCCCCGCCTCGCCCTTCGCGGCGGGGCCTTTCCCGCTCGTCATCCTTCTTTCAACATTGCCAAGGACCGACCCATGATCGACGCCGTCCTGCCGACCTACAACCGCGCGCCCCTCGCCTTTGATCGCGGCGAGGGCGCCTGGGCCATCGCCGCGGACGGCACCCGATACCTCGACCTCGGCGCGGGCATCGCGGTCAACGCGCTGGGTCACGCGAACCCGGACCTGGTCGCGGCGCTGACCGACCAGGCGGGCAAGATCTGGCATGTGTCCAACCTGTACCAGATTCCGCAGCAGCAGCGGCTGGCCGAGCTGCTGGTGGACCGGACCTTCGCAGACACGGTCTTCGTGACGAACTCGGGCACCGAGGCGGCGGAACTGGCGATCAAGATGGTCCGCAAGTACTGGTCCGAGAAGGGGCAGCCCGACCGCATCGAGATCGTCACCTTCGAGGGCGCCTTCCATGGCCGGTCCACTGGCGCCATCGCGGCGGCGGGGTCCGAGAAAATGACCAAGGGTTATGGCCCGCTGATGCCGGGCTTCCGCACGCTGCCTTGGGGCGATCTTGCGGCGCTGGAGGCCGCGATCTCGGACCAGACGGCGGCGGTGATGCTGGAACCGGTGCAGGGCGAGGGCGGCATCCGCCCGATGGCCGACGAGGACCTGCGGAAGGTCCGCGCTTTGTGCGACAAGGTCGGGGCGCTGCTCGTGCTGGACGAGGTGCAATGCGGCATGGGCCGGACGGGGCGGCTGTTCGCGCATGAATGGGCGGGCGTTGCGCCCGACATCATGATGGTCGCCAAGGGCATCGGCGGCGGCTTCCCGCTGGGCGCGGTGCTGGCGACGGCCGAGGCGGCCTCGGGCATGGGCGTCGGTTCGCATGGCTCGACCTATGGCGGCAACCCGCTGGCCTGCGCAGTCGGCACGCGCGTGATGGAGATCGTCGCGGACGAGGCATTCCTGGCCGAGGTCAACCGCAAGGGCGCGCTGTTCCGCCAGAAGCTGGAGGGGCTGGTCGCGGCGCACCCTGAGGTGTTCGAGGGCGTGCGCGGCATCGGGCTGATGCTGGGCCTGCGCTGCAAGGTTGCGCCGACCGAACTGGTAAGCGCCGCCTATGGTGAGCATCTGCTGACGGTGCCCGCCGCCGACAACGTCGTCCGGCTGCTGCCGCCGCTGAACATCACCGACGAGGAGATTGGCGATGCCGTGGCCCGGCTGGACCGCGCGGCGGCGGCTCTGGAGGGCTGAAGCGGAGGGGGCTTGCGCCCCCGCACCATGCGTTCAGGGGGCTCTGCCCCCGCCGCCTTGCGGCTCCCCCGGGATATTTGGGCAAAGAAGAAGCTCAGGCGAGTTCATGGCGCCAGGGTGGGTCTGCGCCGGGGCGTGAGACGGTGACGGCTGCGGCGCGGGTGGCGAAGGCCAGCGCGGCGGCGAGGGTTTGTTCGTCGAGGTCGTCCAGCCGGTTCAGGGCGCCTGCGCGGGAGAGCGCATCGAGCAGGCCAGCGTTGAAGGTGTCGCCTGCGCCGATGGTATCGGCCACGGTGACTTGGACAGCGGGAGCCTCGATGCGGTGGCGCGGGGTGAGGGCGAGGGCGCCCTCTGCGCCGCTGGTCAGCAGGACAAGGCGGGCGCCCTTGGAGGTGAGATCGCGGACGATTGTTTCGCGGTCCGCCCCGGGCCAGAGCCAGGCGCAGTCGTCAGCCGACAGCTTGACGATGGCGGCGAGGCCCAGCAGCCGGTCGAGCCGGGCGCGATAGGCGGCTTCGTCGGCGACAAAGAAGGGCCGCACATTCGGGTCGAGCATGACCGGAATGCCTTGGGCTGCGGCGTGGGCGGCCAGCGTTTCGACGGTCGCGCCGCAAGGGTCCGGGACGAGGCTGATGCCGCCGATGAACAGCGCCTGCAAGCCGGACGGCAGGGGCGGCAGGTCGTCCGTGACGAACATCCGGCCTGCCGAACCCTCGTCATAGAAGAAATAGCGGGCCTCTCCGCCCGCAAGGCTGACGACGGCAAGGGTCGTCGGCCGGTCGGTTCGGGGGCAGGCGGAGGTGTCCACGCCGGCCTCGGCCAGAGGCCGAAGCAGCAGGTCGGAGAAGCCGTCGCGGGACAGGGGCCAGAGGAAGGCCGCGCTTGTGCCGAGGCGGCCCAGCGCAACGGCGGTGTTGTAGACGGCGCCGCCGGCAAGCGGCCTGAGGCTGCCGCCCGGCTCCGGGACCAGGTCGATCAATGCTTCGCCCGCGCAGAGGATCATCGGCCTTTCCCTGGTGCTGCCTTCAGGCGTGATACGTCGGCGGCGTCGGCAGGAAAAGCGGCCGCGCATCCGGGCTCGCAAGGATCACAGCGGGCGGATCGTGGAAGGAAGCGCCCAGGACCGGTGACTGGAGGGTTGGCGTTCCGACCGCCCCGATGCGGATGTTGCCGCCTTCCGACGCCACAAGCAGGATTGCCGCCGCGATCAGCGCCAGGATGACAGCTATGGCGATCTTCCAGACCGACCAGGGGCGGTCGCCCTGCACCCGGCCCGACTGGCCGTTGACGACGAAGCGATAGCTTTTCCCGTTGTACTTGTAGGCCGCGAGCCAGACCGGCAGCAGGATGTGCTTGAAGGTCTCGTTGCTGTGCGCCGTGTCCATGGCCTGGATCTGCTGCACGTCGCCCCCGATGTCGCGGCGCACGTCCATGGCGATCACGCCCGCCATCTCCTGCCGGGCAATGGCATGGCCGTCGGCAAGGGGAACCGTATAGCCCTCGGCCTGGAAGCCCGACAGGTAGCGCGGGTCGTAGGCCGCAAGATGCGACAGATCCCAGGGGGCCAGCGCATCCGTATAGCGGCGGGGCAGCGAGGTCGAGGCGAGCACGAGGACGTCGTTGAAGGACCGGGCGACTCGACCCGCGGCCAGGGTCCAGCGGGTGCGCAGGACCTGCTGGGCCACGCGCTGCATCCGGCCGTTGACCTCCTGCATGACATAGACGGTTTCGTAGTAATGGTCGCCCCGCATTCCGCGATAGGCGGTGCGGGTGTTGGCGTCGAAGGTCCAGAAGGGCGAATAGACGCCCTGCATCCGCCGCGACTTGCGGGCGTATTGCTGAAGGCCGCCCGGCGCGAACCACAGGCCCTTGAGCCAGGCGTCCAGCGCATCCCGCGCCTGGGCCTCGGTCAGGACGAAGGGCAGGACGCCCTGAGGCTTGATGAGGCGCGTGGTGCCGGTGTCGGTGACGACGGGCGTTGCGCAGAAGGGGCAGGTGCCCGCATGGGTGTCGGTGCCGCGCTCGATCTTCGCGCCGCAATTCGGGCAGGACAGGGTCCGGACGGTTTCGGTCAGGTCGCTGCGGTCGTCGAGGCGCAGGCCACGTTCCAGCGGGATTTCTTCCAGCTGGGGCGACTTGTGGCCCGCGTCCCACTGGATCGCGCGGCCGGTGGCCGGGTCGCGCAAGAGAAGATCGCGCTCTTCCGGTTGGCGGGCGGGGGCGCTGGCAGCCCCGGGCGAGATGCGTTGCAGGTGGCCACAATAGGGGCAGACCAGCGCATCCTGACCCGGCGCGAACTGCAGGCTGCCGCCGCAGCTTTCACAGGGATAGCGGTGTTCGATCTGCGGTGTGGGCATCGGGCGTCCCGCCTGGTGGAGCCGTCGGACCGGGGGCCTGCCCCCGGACCCCCGGGATATTTGGGCGATGAAGAAAGAGCGGGGCTATTTCTGCGGCAGGGGCGGGGGCAGCATGGTGAACAGCTGGGCGAGGGCGGGAACCTCGTCTGCCTCCTTCCAGCCGTCCTGGCCAGGCGTCCAGACCAGCGTGTCGCGGGTGAAGCGGCCCTCGTTCATCAGGCGGCCGAGGTCGGCCTTGCCATAGGGGCCACTGGGCTGGCCATCCAGCGCGACGTGCCAGACCATTTCGGACAGGATCGGCGGCGGTGCGATCATGTTGGGCTGTTGCGCGGGAACCTGCGGCGGCTGCGGCGAGGCGGGGCCCCAAGGACCCCGGAGCACGCCCCCGGCCATGCCCATGCCGAGGGCCGCGCCCATTCCGGCGCCGATGCCCGCCCCCATGCCGCCGTCGCGGGTCGAGGCGTTCAGCATCGATTCCGCCTGCGCGTAATGGCCGAAGCGGCTGAGGTCGCCCACGATCCCCATCGAGGTGCGCTTGTCGAGCATCCGCTCGACCTCGTCGGGCAGGCTGATGTTCTCGATGTAGAACTCGGGCGTGGTCAGGCCGTACTGGGCGACCGTCGGCTCGATGGCGGTGGCGACGATCTTGCCCAGGTCCTGCGTGTTCGCGGCCATGTCGAGGACCGGGATGCCGGACGAGGCGATCACGCGCGAGAATTCCTGCACGATCACGTTGCGGAGCTGGTAGCTGATCTCGTCGGCGGTGAACTCTCCGTCCGTGCCCACGACTTCCGACATGAAGCGGGCGGGGTCGGTCACGCGCATCGAATAGGTGCCGAAGGCGCGGATGCGGACGGGGCCGAATTCCGGGTCCCGCGCGATGATGGGGTTGCGGGTGCCCCATTTCAGGTTGTTGAAGCGCGTCGTGTTGACGAAGTAGATTTCCGACTTGAACGGGCTGCGGAAGCCGTGGTGCCAGTGCTGCAGCCGCGTCAGCACCGGCATGTTGTTGGTTTCCAGCATGTAGAGGCCGGGGCCGAAGGTGTCGGCCAGCTGGCCCTCGTGGACGAAGACGGCGGCCTGGCCTTCGCGCACGGTCAGCTTGGCGCCGTACTTGATCGCGCGGCCGCGGGTTTCATAGCGCCAGACCATCGTGTCGCGGGTGTCGTCCACCCATTCGATGACGTCGATGAACTCGCCGGTCAGGAAGTCGAGGACCATGGTTTCCTCCTTGAGCTTGCCGCATCAAGCCCCGGGCAAGGGCGCGGGTTCCGGGCCGCCCGCCAACTCAGCCGCGATGCGGGCGACGACGGGGCGGGCCTCGGCCTCGGTCATGCCGGGGCGCAGGCGGGGGTCGTAGAGCATTTTCAGCAGGCGCTCGTCATGCGCGGTGAGAAAGGCGAACTCCTCATTGTCGTTGAAGATCGAGGGTCGCGCGTCGGGGCTGTCATTGGCAAGACCCATGCCCTGGGCCAGTTCCTCGTGGATGCAGCTGAGGCGCAGGCGGTCGGGCAGTTCGGCCCGGATCACGGCGATCGCGTTGGAATAGGCCGCGCCCGCGCCGGGGGAATAGGCGAAGACCGTGCAGTAGTTCTGGGGCGCGAGCCGTTCGATCGCGCTGACATCGGCAGAGGGGATTCCGGGGATGGCAGCGGCCAGGCGGGGGCCGATGCTGCGGCGCTCGTCCTCGCTCACGATCATGACGACGAAGTTGCCGCCGTCGCCGCTCAGGCCGACCGGGTGACCGGTCACGCGCTGCAGGCGGTCGGCGAAATCCGCGGCCAGCCCGCGGTCGCGGGTGCGGGTCGCGGGCGGAACCGAGTCGCCAAAGACTACCGAGATGCGCACGGGGCGTTCCCAGCGGCGCAGGGGCGCGGCATGGGCCTGCGGGACGAGACGGCCGCCCTGCATGACATATTCGTCCCGCAGCGCGATCTGGATGAAGTCCTCGGCCAGGCGGTCGGCGCCGGGCGTCTCGCCGGAATCGCCGCGCAGCAGGCCGCGCGACAGCAGGCTGTCCTGCACGCCGGACAGGTACTGCGCCATCGTGGCGCTGGCCGGGCCGGGAGCGGTCGCAGCGGCAGCCTGCGCAGCTTCGGCGCGTTCGCGGCGCAGGCGTTCCTGCAGCGTTTCGGGCCGTGGCGAAGGGGCCGGGACCACGTCAGGACGCGCGGCGGGCGCGGGCGGCGGCACCGTGGGAACCGTCGGTTGGGCCGAGCAGGCGGCAAGCGCCAGCAGGGCTGGAATGGACAGACGCCGCCCCCAGGAAGGGGCGGCGCAAGCGGCGCGGAGACGGTCGGTCACGGCAAGGGTCCGGTCTTGGGCAAGGGGCCCTCAGGCCCCGGGGGTGACAGTCGCGGCGCCCATCGACACGGGGGCCTGGGCGCGCGCACGCGAAGCGGACAGCGTCTGGCGCAGTTCGGCCTCCATCTTCTGCAGGTCCATCTCGGCAGCGGCGCGGCGGGCCTTGCCCTCGTCGGCGATGCGAAGCGAGTCCTCGATGGTGGCGATCAGTTCGGCATTGGCGGTGCGGACCGATTCGATGTCGAAGACACCACGCTCCATTTCGGTACGGATACGGGCGTTGGCGTCGCGCAGGTTCTTTGCATTCGCCGTCAGCAGGTCGTTGGTCAGGTCGGTCGCCTGCTTCACGGCGGCGGCGGCCTGCGACGACCGCTGGATCGTCACCGCCTGCGCAAGCTGCGTTTCCCACAGCGGCACGGTGTTCACCAGGGTCGAGCTGATCTTGGTCACCAGCGACTTGTCGTTTTCCTGCACCAGCCGGATCGAGGGCAGCGACTGCATCGTCACCTGCCGCGTCAGCTTGAGGTCATGGACCCGGCGTTCCAGGTCGTCGCGCATGGCGCGCAGGTCGCGCAGCTCCTGCGCCTCGATGATGTCGCCGTCATTGGCCGAGCCCTGCACCTCGGCTTCCTTGGCGGGGATGATGCTGCTGTCCAGTTCGCGCAGCTTTCCTTCGCCCGCGGCGATATACAGCGCCAGCTCGTCGTAGAAGTCGAGCGTGCGTTCGTACAGCACGTCCAGCGACTTGATGTCCTTCAGCAGCGTATGCTGGTGCTGTTCCAGATCGGCCGTGATCTTGTCGATCTGTCCCTGCACCTGTTCATAGTTCGCGACGAACTTGGCGAAGGGCGCGGCGCGGCCCAGCAGCTTTTCCCACCAGCTGCGTTCGCGCCGGACGTCCAGTTCCGACACGGAGAAGCCGCGGATGGTGGAGACGATCTCGCGCAAGGAGTCGCCCGCCGGGCCGATGTCCTTGTTCTTGACGTCGGCCAGCATCGCCTGGCTGATTTCCTGCAGGCCTGCCTGGGCGCGCGATCCGAAATGCACGATCGAGGCCGTGTCCTTCAGGTCGATCTCGTCCATGCGGCGGCGGATCTCCTCGGCCACGGGAGTATCGGCGCGGTCCAGCGGGACGACTTCTCCGGCCGGTTCGGGCAGGACGACCGAGGTGACGGCCTGCAGTTCCGGCAAGGCGGCCTCGGCCCGGGCCTGGATTTCGGTGCTCATCGTGCGGCTCCCTTGTCGGACGCGAAGACGGGCCTTCGGTCGTTCGGTTGATCGGCGGGCCGGCCCCGCATGGCTGCGCAGAATAGGCCGGATTGACGCGCGTTCAACAAGGCAACGGGGGCAAAGTTCCGAAAAACGCAAGCTCGGCGATGGATTGGCGAAAGGACGCCCGGCTGCCTGCGGCTTGCGTTGCGCGGCACAAGGGGCGCGTGTATTGAGCGACCGTTCAACCGTTGGGAAGGAACATCGATGCGCAGGGTCGTCGTCACCGGGCTTGGGATGGTCACGCCGCTGGCGTGCGGGGTCGAGGAAACCTGGTCGCGGCTGCTGGACGGGCAGTCGGGGGCCGGTCCGATCACGCGCTTCGACGCCTCGAACGTGGTGACGAAATACGCCTGCGAGATCCCCTTCGGCGACGGCTCGGAAGGCAGCTTCAACCCCGACGACTGGATGGACGCCAAGGACCGCCGCAAGGTGGACGACTTCATCCTGTACGGCATGGCTGCGGCCGAGCAGGCGGTGAAGGACTCGGGCTGGGCGCCCGAAACCGACGAGCAGCGCGAGCGCACGGGCGTCATGATCGGCTCGGGCATCGGGGGATTGACCACCATTGCCGAGACGGCGGTCCTGATCAAGGAACGCGGCCCCAAGCGGGTGTCGCCCTTCTTCATCCCCGGCTCGCTGATCAACCTCGTTTCAGGGCAGGTCTCGATCCGCTTCGGCTTCAAGGGGCCGAACCATGCCGTCGTGACGGCCTGTTCCACCGGGGCGCACGCCATCGGGGACGCGGCCCGGCTGATCGCCGTGGGCGACGCCGACGTGATGGTCGCGGGCGGGGCCGAGTCGCCCATCTCGGAAATCGGCATCGCGGGCTTCAACGCCTGCAAGGCGCTGTCCACCAAGCGCGACAACGACCCCAAGGCGGCCAGCCGCCCCTGGGACGCCGACCGCGACGGATTCGTCATGGGTGAGGGCGCGGGCGTCCTGGTGCTTGAAGAATACGAGCACGCCAAGACGCGCGGCGCGAAGATCTACGCCGAGGTGCTGGGCTATGGCTTGTCAGGCGACGCCTATCACATCACCGCACCGTCCGAGGACGGCGACGGCGGCTTCCGGTCGATGGCGGCGGCGCTGAAGCGGGCGGGGCTGGAGGCCTCGGCCATCGACTACATCAATGCGCATGGGACCTCGACCATGGCCGACGTGATCGAGCTGGGCGCGGTCGAGCGCCTGCTGGGCGATCACGCGGGCAATGTCACGATGTCCTCGACCAAGTCGTCCATCGGGCACCTGCTCGGGGCCGCGGGCGCAGTCGAGGCGATCTTCTGCATCCTTGCGATCCGCGATCAGGTCGCGCCCCCGACGATCAACCTGGACGAACCCGCGCGAGAGACGCCCATCGACCTGGCCGCCAACGCCGCCGTCCGGCGCAAGATCGACGTGGCGCTGTCCAACAGCTTCGGCTTCGGCGGCACCAATGCCAGCCTGGTCGTGGGCAAGGTCCGGGGCTGATGTGGCGGGCTATCGCCTCGAACTTCCTGACGCTGCTGATCGTCCTTCTGGTGGCGGTGGCGGTCGCGGTCGCCTGGGGGCGCAACCAGTATAACGCCCCCGGTCCCAGCGCGCTCGCCCAATGCGTGGAAATCCCGCAGGGTGCGCGTCTGAACGAGGTCAGCAAGCAGCTCGAGGCGCAGGGCGTCATCACCTCGCCCTATATCCTGCGGACCGGCGCGGATTACGCGGGCAAGGCGGGGCAGCTCAAGTTCGGCAGCTACCTCGTTCCGCCCCGCGCCAGCATGGCCGAGGTGGTGGACACGATCACGGCGGGCGGGCCGTCCACCTGCGGGACCGAGGTCATCTTCCGCGTGGGTGTGCGTGACAACGCCTTGGTCCTGCGCGACCTGAATCCCGAAAACGGCCGCTACGAGGACCGCATCCGTCACGATCCTTCCGCGGGCGAGGCGCCCGAGGCGATCGTGCAGGCCGTCGCCAAGCCCGGCGCGCGGCTGCGCGTGGCCGTGGCCGAGGGCACGACCGTCTGGCAGGTGGTCGAGGCCGTCAGGCAGGCGCCTTTCCTGGAAGGCTCCGTTGGTCCGGTGCCGCCCGAAGGGACGCTCGCCCCCGACACCTACGAGGTCAACCGGGGCGGCAGCCGGCGCGAGCTGATCGACCGGATGCGGGTGGCGCAGGACGGGATTCTGGCCGCTGCCTGGGAGGGTCGTCCCTTCGGACTGCCCTACCAGACGCCGGAGGACGCGCTGACCATGGCCTCGATCGTCGAAAAGGAAACCGGCGTCCCCGAGGAGCGGGCCCGCGTCGCCGCCGTCTTCGTCAACCGGTTGCGTGAGGGGATGCGGCTTCAGACCGACCCGACCGTGATCTATGGGGTGACGAACGGGCGCGAGGTGCTGGACCGGGGCCTGCGCCGGTCAGAGCTGCAGCGGCGCACGCCCTACAACACCTACCAGATCGACGGGCTGCCGCCGACGCCCATCGCCAACCCCGGCCGCGCGGCGATCCAGGCGGCGCTGAACCCCGAGGACAGCGACTTCCTGTATTTCGTGGCCGACGGCAGCGGCGGGCACGCCTTTGCCCGTACGCTGGAAGAGCACAACGCCAACGTCGCCCGCTGGCGCGCCATCGAGCAGGCCCAGGGCGAGGACACCGAGTCCCCCGTCCAGACCGACTGAGGCAGGGGGCTTACTCGACCACGCCCTGCGCCGACCGGGCGCAATGGACGGCCGGCGTGCCGTCCGGGGCGGGGGTGCAGCCCTCACCCTCGGCCAGAGGCTCGATCAGCGCGCCGGTTTTGGGCAGGGTGACGCGCCAGGCATGGGGGCGCTCGGCGCTGTCGCCGCCATGGCCGTAGGGCGTGAACTCCAGGTCCGTGTCCGTGCAGCGGGCGGCCAGCACGGTGTGGCCCGCGCCTTCCAGCACCTTCTGCACGGCTTGCGCCTTGGTCGCGCAGTCCTGCATCGTCTCGGCCGAGGTCAGGGCCAGGTGCGTGGCATCGCCGCCTTGGGCAAGGGTCAGGACGACCAGAACGGGCTTCAGCATCGGGCAGTCTCCTTCAAAGGTCGGGCGGCGCGATTCTAGCCGCAAGGCAGGGGGTTGCACAGTCCAGCGCAGGAACCCGCGACCCTTCCCTTTTCCGTGCATTTGCCGCATGGATTTCGCATGACGCGCGAGCCCGACCACAACCAGACGCTGATCGCGGCCGAGAACGGCCCGGTGATCGAGGCCGACGACACCGGCCTTGTCCTGCGCCTGTCCGACCGCGTGATCCGCGACATCGCCCGACGCATCGGCCTGCCCGCTGCAGCCCCCGACCCCGTCCCCGCGCAGCCCCCCTCGGCCGCGCCCGAACGGCTGGACGCGGCTCTGCTGGGCGACATCGACGCCTGGGACCTGCAACGCGAGGGCGAGTGGCTGCACTTCCTGGCCTATCGCCCCGGCCCGCAGGGCGCGCGCCGCTATCGCCGCCATGCCTCGGGCGGCGGCATCATCGCCGAAACGCCGGGGCCGGTGCTGGGCCTTCTGTCGCTGGGCGCAGGGCGGCGGATGACGACCTTCGGCGGCACGCCGGACTTCCCGCATCACGTGGTGGCCTGCCATGTCCCCGACGAGGGCGAGCCCGACCATCTGGTCCACGGCTGGCGCAACCGGGGCGCGGACACCCTGCTGGCCGACGCGCTGCTGGCACTGCGGCATCAGGCCCATCGCGCCCTGCCGCTGATCGTGGCCCTGCCGGTCCTTCTGCCGCCCGGCCCGCTGCCCCCGGCCGACCACCCCTCGGTCGGCGCGGCCGAGGACCAGTTGCGCCGGCTGGCGAAGCTGGCCTCGGCGCTGGAGAAGCCCGCGCGGCTGCTGGCCGTGGGGATTGAGATCGGCCACGATCAGGCCCCGACCGACGCGGCCGGCTTCCATGCCGAGGCGCTGGGCTGGCTGGACCTGATCGCCGCGCGCATCCCTTCGCGCGACCTCGGACAGCCCCGCTTCCTGATGGTGGCCGATTGCGGCCCCTGGTGGGCGCATGATCCGGAACGTAACCGCGCCGCGATCGAGGGCCAGCATCGCCTGTTCCTGCGCCCCGGCCTGCATGACGTGACACCCGTCGCGCCCTCCTACATGTTCGCGCAGGACGACCTGGGCCAGCCCACGCCCGAGGCGATGGCCGAGCGCGCCGCGCTCGAGGCTGCTGCGCTCGACAGCCTGCTGCGCCGCCAGCCCTGGACCTGCCCGCTGCTGTGCCTGGCCGAGCGCGAGGGCCGCACGGTCCGCGCCGTCTTCAAGGCCGATCGGCCGCTGGTGATCGATCCCGCCGATCCCTTCGGCGCGGGTCCCGGCGCGGGTTTTGCGCTGGCCGGGACAACCGCCGGCATCGCGGGCGTCGAGATCGCTCCGGACGATCCGCAAAGCGTCCTGATCCACCTCGATGGCCCGCTGGAACCCGAGGGTGGGGCCGAGCCGCGGCTGGACTATGCCGTGGGCGGTCCGGCGCGCGGCCGGGGCACGGCGCATCCTGCAGCCTGCGGCGCGCTGCGGGACGAATGGGCGCTGGACCGGGGCGGCAGAACGCTGCGCCGCTGGGCCTTGCCCGGCAGCCTCGTGATCCGGTGACGCCCATGCTGACGCTGCCCTTTTCTGTCCCCGAAGCCGCCCTGACCGACGGCGAAACCCGCCGCCTGTCTCGTCTGACCCGCGAAGCGGGCGGGATCTGGCTGCGTGCCGCAGACGGACAGCCTGAAGGCTGGCCCGCCGCCACCGGCTCCGCTGCGATCGCGCTTCCCGTGGCCGAGACACCGGTCTTTGCCCCCCATCGCACCCGCCCCGCGCTGCACCTGACCACGGGCGAGAACCGGGGCTTCCGCCTGCCCGATGCCGTGCCGGACCCCAGCCGCTGGTCGGCCGCGATCCTCTGGGCCGCCGACGCGCCCGCGCTGGCGCTGCTGGCCGTGCGACCGGAACGCGGCGGCAACCCGCTGCACCTGTCCGACACCGAGGAGGGGCTGGTCTTCCGCGACGACGACGGCACCGCCTCGGCCACCCTGCCGCGCGGGCAGGGGCCCTGGCGCCTGACCGTGCTGGCCTGCGCCGATGGTCGCCTGACCTTAGGGCAGGACGGCGGCCAAGCGAGCGCGCAGGGGCTGCGCGTCCCACCGGGCGCTGCGCATCTGCTGGTCGGGCACCGCAGCCTGCGGCGAGGCATGCGCAAGACGCTGGGCGCGGGACGTATCGCCGGGGTCTGGCTGTGGCCCGGCCTCGACATCCTGTCCGACGCGGAGGCCGCGGCGCTGCGGGACGCGCTGGACGGCTTCCGCCAGTGGGAGGTTTGAGCAATGGCATTCACCCGCGACAGCATCCGCGAGGACAACATCTGCGTGATCTGGGTGGACGACATGATCGACGTCTTCACCTGGCGGAACGCCTTTGGTGTGACCATCCAGACACCCAACATCGACATGCTGCTGGGCGCGGGCGTGCGCTTCGCCAACACCTATGCGACCATCCCGCTTTGTGCGCCCTGCCGCGCCGAGGTCGCGACGGGGATCTCGCCCTACCGCTCGGGCGTGGTTGATCTGAACCGCGTCTGGCGCGACGTGATGCCGCCGGAAAAGGCCTGGGCCTATGACCTGCGACGCGCCGGGTTCTACAACTTCACCACCGGCAAGACCGACGCGCATTACCAGCCGATGCCCGAGGACTACCGGCGCATCCTGTTTCACGAGGACCCGGAGGCCAGCGACAAGGGCGGCCGCAAGAAGGTCAGGGACTACCTTGACGGCAAGGGGCCGGGCGTCGCCGGGGTCAACCATCCGGACGATGACGGCTCGCAGGACAACAAGTTCTATGACTACTGGGTCGCGCAGAACGCGATCGATCACCTGAACCGCGCCGACCCGGACCGGCGGCACCTGATCCAGCTCGGCTTCAAGCATCCCCACTTCAAGCTGCAATGCCCCGACCGCTTCTACCAGATGTACGACCCGGCCGAGATCACCTGGCCCTCGGTCGCCGCGCCCGAGGACTTCCACGGGCCGCAGCCCGGCATGGCGGTCTATGAGTTGGCCTATATCGTCAACGGAAGCTGGACGCCGGAAAAGGCGGGGGATGAAGGCTGGCGGCAGGTCGTGCGCGCCTACTTCGCCGCCTGCAGCCATGTGGACCACGAGATCGGCCGCTTCCTCGACGCGCTGGCGGCCTCGCCCCTGGGCGACCGGACCACGGTGGTCTTCCTGTCGGACAACGGCTTCAACCTCGGCAACCACGACAGCTTCCACAAGATGAGCCAGTGGGACAGCGCGGCCCATGTGCCCTTGGGGATCTGGAGCCCCCGGATGGAGAAGGGCCGCGTCGTTGACCTACCCATCTCGCTGCACAACCTGCCGATGACGATCATGGACCTGGCCGGGCTGCCGCGCCGTCCCGACTGGCCCTCGGGGCAGAGCCTTCTGCCGCTGATCGACGAAAGCTTCGGGCAGTTCGACGAAACGAAGTCGCCCGTGACCTCGGTCTTCGGCACGCTGTCGGTGCGGCCCACCGCGCCTGACCTGCGCCATCTGCGCTATTTCCGCTATCCCAATGGCGAGGAGCACGTCTACGATCTCGTCGAGGACCCCGGCGAGACGACGAACCTTGCCGACAGCGCCCCGATGGACCGCCTGCGGAACGAACTGGTGCGGAACGCGGCCGAACTGGGGCTGGACCTGTCGGGGGCCGAGAACCCGGCAAACGGAGTCAACGCGATGATGGCCGTGGACGGCTCGATCGTGCTGGCCGGAGGCGCGCGGGACACGCATTACTGGGCCTATGGTGCCGACAGCGCCAAGCTGCGCGCCGATCCGGACAGCGGGCACAACACGCTGTGGTACCTGGGCGGGCCCAATGACTTCGTCCTGCAGATGCCGCCTCACATGCACGAGTTGCGGGTCGCCACGGTCGTGGCCCGGGAAGAGGGCGCCGAGTCGCGGGATGGCAGGGCGCTGCGGATCGTCGGCCATCCCGACAGCCCTTTCCGTTTCGAAAGCTCGGAGCGGGTCTCGGTCCATGTCGTGGGCTCAAACGGCGACGACGTGATGATCGGGCAGAAATACGGCGGCTCGACCTTCCATGGCTTGGGCGGGGACGACCTGCTGGTCGCGACCTCCAAGCGCCCGAAGGACCGCAACCTGCTGCATGGCGGATCGGGCAACGACACGCTGATCGGCGGTCCGGGCCAGGACAGTTTGCACGGAGGGTCGGGCGACGACGTGATCCATCTGCGGGGCGAGCGGGGGCTGGTCATGGCCGGACCCGGCAACGACGACATCCGCGTCTCGGACGGCGGGGCCGAAATCGATGCCGGCCCCGGTCGCAACAGGATCGAACTGGGGACGGGAACCCACCGCGTCACGCTCGGGCCCGGTCCGAACCGCATCGTCACGGGACCCGGCGCCAAGCGCTTCACCTTGGAACGCGGTGCCACCGTGGCCCTGACCGGCTGGGACAAGGCGCAGCGCTATGTCCTGAAGGACTGGCCCGCGCCGGTTCAACAACGCGTGCTCGAGGGGGGCGAGGTGATGATCTTTGCCGCGACCTCCTGTCTTGTTGTCACCGACTGTCCGCCCGGCCTCGACCTTCTGGCACAAGTCGAGGGCGGGGGCGCCTGACCCTCTGCCTCACGAAAGGACCTGCGATGGATTGCGACGCGCTTGAGTTCCAGTCTCGGATGGCGGGCTGGAACGCCGTCTCGATGGCAACGGAATACAAGGTCGTCGTCAGCGACCCTGCTGCCTTGCAGACCCGCGACGGAAACGGCGTAGACGAGGCGCTGCGCGGTTTCCTCGTGTCGAACCTGAACGCCCGCGCGGCCCGGCGCTTGTCGGATCAGGACGCCGCGCTGGCCGAGGAATTGAAGGATGGCGGCAGCATCGCCCTGCTGCTGGACCCGGTCACGCGGGAACCGGCGCGTCTACCCGACGGCCGGCTGCTGACGATAGACCAGCCGAAGAAGGGCAGGGATCGGCCGGCCGGTCTGGAATCCATGGTCAGCTGGCGCTCGGACGTCGGTGTCCACCTGCAGGTTGGCGGCGGGGCGGAACGCTTCGTCACCGTGCTGCGGGAAAGCTTTCCCGAGGTGAACGTGGTGCGCCTCGATTTCAACGCCGAAAGCGTGGACAACGCCGGGATGACCGAGGAATGGCGGGACTTCGCCCTGACCGCCTCCCGCGCGGGCTTGGGGCTTGTCATCCAGAACTCGGACGGCGACCTTGCGGGCGGGCTCAAGCGTCCTCAGTCCGTTGAGCTGGGACCGCCGGATGCGCTGGCGCAGGTCTCGGGCGAGTGGAAGATCAACCAGGTGCAGGCGGACTGGCAACGGATGCTGGACTGGTTCCACCGTCCCGAGAACGCCCCGATCCTGGATGCCGTGGTCGGGTGGGAACTGATCAACGAGCCCATGGCCTATGGCAACAAGCCCGAGGCTGGCGCGCTTTACAGCCGCCATATGGCCGACCTGATCGGGTCGCTCGACTGGGGCGGCAAGCGCCTGTTCGTGGGCGGATTGCGCGCCTCGGCGCAGTTCGAGCATCTGGATCACGACCTGATCCGCAAGGCTGCGGGCGACCGACTGGTCTGGTCGGCGCATATGTATCCCGGCTGGGTGGTGGCCAAGACCCCCGATCCCGACGGCGGCATGTTCCGCGACCAGATCTGCCGCCGCATCGGCACGCTGACGCAGCCGGGCGACGACATCATGGTGACCGAATCCCAGCTTTACACCGAGGCGGGCTCGCTGGACCCCGCGGGGAGCGCCAAGGCGGCGCAAAGCTACAACATGGCCCGCAAGCTGCCTTGGTTCGCCGACAACGGCATCGGCTGGACCTGGTGGCCGCCGATCGGGCGCGCCTCGCAGATGCTGCGCTGGAACGGCAGCAAGGACGGATACACGGTCGAGATCGAATCCGCTGCCTTCGCCCATTGGGGATGGGTCCGGGACGAGACGCAGGCCCCCGAGGGCGCGGCCGAGCATTGGGGCGGGGCAGGGGACGAGGTGCTGACGGTCGAACCTTCGCGCGGTGAAGAAACGGACCACGTCGTCGAGGGCGTCTCGAACCCGCACGGGCTGATCTATGCGCTGGCAGGAGATGACCGGGTGAGCGGCGGCGAGCTGACAGATCTGCTTTACGGCGGCAAGGGCGGGGACAGCCTCGAGGGCGGCGCGGGCGGCGACTGGCTCTTCGGTGGACAGGGCGACGACCATCTGGACGGCGGCGAAGGCGACGACGTGCTGATCGACCCCGAAGGGGCGAACAGTCTGGCAGGCGGCGCGGGCAACGACCACCTGGAAGGCGCGGGCGTTCTGGACGGGGGCGAGGGCGACGACGTCCTGACCGCCACCGGCGACGGCACGGCCCTGACCGGAGGACCCGGATCGGATCGCTTCCTGCCGCCCCTGCGCGGACGCATCACCTTCGCCGATTTCACCCCCGGCGAGGACAAGCTGGACCTGTCGCTGCTGCAGACGCCCAACCGCGCGCCCACCCTGGAACTGCGCGGCTCAGGCGACGAGACGACGCTGGTCTGGGGCGATCTCACGGTGACGATGCCGGGCGCGGCCGCCCTGACGGAAGCGGATATCATCAACGCAGGTCCAAGGCGCGTAGTGCTGACCGACGGGTAGGAAAGGGGTGCGACGCGCGCAATGAAGCGTGTTATGGGAGCCGCCTTATTGACTCCTCGTGTTTTCACTTTCGGAAACTGCGGTGCCCTTCCGGTCCGTCAACCGTCTGATGAAGCGAACGCCGTAAAGTTCCTGTACCAGTTTCTGTCGTGTCGGATATTGACCGGCAGCCTTCAGAATATCGTTGGTGCGGTAGTGGATCGTGTAGATGTGCTTGTCAGCCGGCAGGGGTTGGCCGGACTGTCGCCCCCCCATGATGAAATGCTGCTCTTCCGGAAGGACGTTCCATTTCAGCCCCGCCCGTTGAATGGCAATGGGAAGTGACAACTGGTCCAGATACGGCCTGCGCTTGGGAATGTCGGGTTCGCGGTCCAAGATGAGAGCCGTTTCATACCAGACATTGCCGAAGCGGCCGCCTGGACTTTCGCCTTCCGGGAAGACCACGAGGCCCGAGCTGAAATAAGGGATGACCCTGCCGCGATTGCGCATCAGCCCGATCCGTTCTTCGGGAATCGGCATGTCGAATACCTTGTAGATCCGGTCCCAGATCGACTGACCCGTCCATCCCATCCATGCTGCGGCCGAACATGACACATGGCCCGACCTGATCAGATTGCCCGGATCGTTGGGCTGCAGGAACATGATGTCCGTGTCCAGGAAAGCCGTGAAATCAGTGTCGCGGGGCTGTAAGGCAGCCAGGATCTTGTTTCCATGGACGTAGGGTGTATCCCACATGCCCTCGACCTTCATGGGGCGGATTTCAGCACCAAGCATTTCATGCGCCTTCAGCACCGCTGGATGCACCTGGTGCATCTTGTGCTCCGGGCAGTAGCCCAGAACCTTAACCGAGGCAGGGAAATGTTTGCGGATCGAGGCCAAAAGGACGCAGGCCATGATGTCCAGTTGAGAAGGTTCCGCGATATAGATGAACGTCAATGACGGACTCACTGTCCTGCTCCTTGAAATGAGAACTTGGCCGGCGGCCAGAGAATGTAATGTCCAGAAGGCTTAAGATGGGGTGAACGGCTCTGCCCTGTCCTGCTTCAGGAACAGCGAAGCACCATTTTCGCCAGAGGTCGAACTCTCGACCAGACCCTGCGCCGCAAGCACGCGGCCATAGTCCTGTCGCCGGCCCTTGGCTTCGTCCTCGGTTACGACGATCACCCGCCTGACCGACTCCAGAGGCATGGCGGCCAGAAGGTCGGGCGGGACTGCCTCGGGGTGGGACAGGCGCAGCGTGTCGGGGCGGAAGTCGCGCAGGCAGGCGGCGAGGCCCGACGCCTCGGCGGCACCGTCCGACGACAGGCGCAGCGGGCCGTCCACGAGCTTGAGGCGCGTGCCGTCCTCGAATCCGTTCCGGCGGTGGATCATCCGCGCGGCGGCGGCAAGGCCGGGACGTTCCTCCTGCAGCATGACGACGAGCCGGGGGTGGTTGCGCAGGGCGACCATCGCGGGAAAGCCCAAGCCCCCGCCCAGGTCCAGAAGCCGCGCCGTTCCGGCCACCTGGCCCGGCAGGTTGCGGGCGTTGCGGCGGTCGAACTTGCCGGACAGAACCGCCTTGACCGCATCGGTCGAGAAGATGCGGAAATCTCCCGGCAGCAGCACGCCGTGGTTTTCCACCCACTCGATCTCGCCCGCAGGCTCGGCGGAAAGGTCCACCGGGATGACATAAGGGCCGGGGGAGGGCGCCGGCGAAGGCGCCGCACGCTCCTCGACGCCGTCCTTCGGGCGCCTGACCCGGCCCATCAGTTCGGCGATGCGGATGGGGTCGCGGGTCTTGGGGGGCTTGGCCTCGACGCTGGAGATCGGGATACGGCCCGCCTCGATCAGGCCGTCGCGCAGGGCGCGGTAGGCGTCGGACTGGCGGTATTCGGCCAGACGCGCCTCGACGCGGGCCAGTGCGGCCTCGTGCAACTCGCGCAGGACGGGGTCGGTCAGCAGTTCCGCCATGATTGCCGCGCGGGCGGGGGCGTGGCGCAGGATGCGGGTATCGGGCACCTCGTTGCGGTCCTGCAGCGCCCAGTAGTCGGCGTTGTACTTGTCGGCCTTGTTGTTCACGTTGCCGCGGAACTTGCGCAGGGCGTAGCTGTCCACCGACTTGACGGCGTAATGGTTCATCTGCGCCCAGTCATAGCCGATCGTGCGCGTGATCGAGCGCCAGCCGTGGAAGCGGAAGTAATCCTCCATCGGCCTGCCCGAGCCGTTGAGCCAGCGCACCGTGTCGGGGAAGCCGTCCTCGAGGTGCTTGTTCCTGATGGCGGGCCGGTGGATGCCGAGTTTCCAGTACTCGGGGTCGAACTTGAACAGCGTCTTGACGCCCCATCCCTTGTTCCAGTCGGGCGGCGCGGCGCGGGTGTACTGTTCCGTCACCGGGGCACGCGACCAGTCCACCACCCCGTTCGAGCCGAAGATGCGCCAGGTCACGACGATGCCGTTCGCGTCCTTTGCCACCGCGTCGTCCAGCATCCCGTCCAAGTGGCCCGAGGGGTGGTTGATCGACAGGAACTCGTCGGCGTCAAAGACCATCACCCAGTCGGCGTCCTGCACCAGCGGCTCGTTCTGGGCATGGTTCAGGGCCGAGGGCTGAGGCTTCACCCCTTGGGGGATGACGTTGGGGCGATGATAGCCAAGGCCCAGTTCCTCCAGCCGCTGCAGCATCTCGACCGTGCCGTCGGTGCAGTCGTTGGTATAGACGAGGATGTCGGTGAAGCCCACGGCAAGGTGATGGGCGAACCATTCCAGCAGGAACGGCGCCTCATCCTTCATCATGGACACGGCCATGACGGTGCCATGGCGGCTTTCGTGCTTCTTCAGCTTCACCTCGGGCCTTCCATTTCCCTTGTCCCTCAGCCCTCGCGCGAGATCTGCGCGGGATCGGTGCGGGCCACGCGCTCATCCCGCAGCCGGACGGCCGCGCTGTGGGCCTCCCGCACCGCGGGGCCTGCGAGCGCTTCGGTCATCATCGCGCGCACGGCAGGGGCGAAGCGGTGGATCTCGGTGCGCTCGGCCTCGTTGATGTCGAAGCGGTTGAGATAGCCGTCCGCGAAGCGTCCCTTGTTGCCCAGGCCCGACCGCCGCGTCCGCTTCAGCAGGAACTGCCGCAAGGACTTGACCGGGTAGTGGTTGATCTGGGCGACGCGCGGCCGCTTCTTGATCTCGCGCGGCAGCAGCTCGTCCGGGCGGCCGTTTTCCTTGATCCGGCCTGCGGCCTCGTCGGGCAGCGGGCTCAGGTCCTGCGCGACCATGCGGACCTTGGCCCCGGCGAACCAGATAGGGCGGTGCGCGAACAACTGCTCGATCTGGTTGGAGGTGCGGAACAGGCACTTGAATGTGCGTTCCATCCGCGTCAGCTCGGCCGAGGATTTGCTGAAGTTTTCGATGACCAGCCCCTCGGGGACATCCACATGGCCCGAACTGCCGAAGTTCCGCCAGGGCAAGGCCATGGCATCGGCGGCGCGATCCTCGAGCGCGGTCACAAGCGCGGGCACGTCGGGGACCGTCAGGGGCAGCAGGAACTCGTCCGCATCAGCCCAGAGCGCCCAGGTTGCCCGGCGATAGACTGGATCGTCGATCATCAGGCGGGCGGCCGCGTCCTGCGGCGCGAGATCCTGCCCCAGCACACTGTGACGGCGGTGGTGGACAAGCCCCGCCGCCTGCAGCGCGTCCAGCAGGTCGTCCGAGCCGTCCGTGCAGTCGTTCGTGTAGACTAGCACCTCGTCGAAGCCGACGGCGCGCTGGTAGCAGACCCACTCGAGAACGTCGGGGCCTTCGTCCTTCATCGCCGAAAAGACAAGCTTCACCGGGGCTCTCCCTTGTTCGCCGTCATGACCCGGAGAGGCCCGGGCCAGCCCTTATTCCTCCAGCGCCGCCGCAGGGTCGATGCCGACCTGCTCGCACATGCGCGCGACATAGGAATTCGCAAGCGGCGGGTTCTTCCGCCACCAGGGCTTTGTGCCGTTGGTGTAGAGATGGACCGAGACGGTCCTGTCGGTGAAATGCCCCTCGACCCGGCCGTGAGGGTCGAAGAACACGTCGTTCAACTGGAAGGGCACCGGATACAGCACGTCGGGCGTCATGGCCTTCTCGATGTCGCCGGTCTGCTGGGCGAACCAGGTGAAGGCCTGCGGGCCGAAGGCGGTGCGCTCGGTCTTGTAGATCGCCGCGGCATGGGACAGCCCGCCCTTTTCGGTCAGCTTGTCCATCTGCTTGCGCTGCTTCTTGTTCCACCAGGCCGGATAGGCGGGCAGATTGTCGTAATAATCCAGCAGCAGGTCCATCAGACGGCCTTCGCGCGGCAGCCCGACGACGCCGCAGTTCAGCGCGCCGCGCATTCCGTGGCCCGCGAAGACATAATCCCAGTCCTCGGGGAAGGGCTTGTGGCAGAAGGCGTCGCAGTCGATCCACAGCGCCCCGGTCTTCCGGATCATCTTGTAGCGGAACACGTTGGACAGGAACGAGGCCGAGGTATCCTCGACCAGCTGCATGTCCAGGTCCATGATCTCGGACGCCGGGCGGATCTCCACGCCCTCGGGCGCATTGTCCACCTTGCCGGTGCAGTACAGCGTCACCGGATGCCCGTGCAGCAGATGCGACTTGAGGCAGAGCTGGTTGAGGTAATGCAGCCGGTCGCCGATCCACAGCGAGGCTACCGGGCGTCGATCGAGTTGCATGGGAATCTCTCGCTGGACAGGTCAGGCGCCTGTTTAACCCGAGGTTGCGCGCCACTCCACCCCTGCGCGCAAAGACGGATCAACTGCGCCCTTCCGACAACAGGCTGTTGTGCAACATTTTCGAAAGCAGGATCTGCGTTTCCATCGGCAGCACCGGGGTGGTGGGCGACTGGACCAGCCACGAGAAGCGCATGAGGCTGTCCCGGTCGGCCAGCAGCGCGGCGATCCGGTCCCGGCGCCAGGCGATGCCCGCCCGGTGCAGTCGAGCAAGCTCGGGATCGGCAAGCAGCGCGTCCATGGCGTCCCGAAGGGCCGGGGCATGGCGCAGGATGCGGCGGTCCTCGATCTCGTTGAAGTTCCGCTCGACCCAGTAGCCCAGGTCGATCGGCAGGTGCATCCGGTTCGGCCGCCCCCGTTCTGCCTTGACCATGAAGTTCTCGGCCGAGCCGACCGAGTAGTGGTTGACCTGCGCCACCGCATAACGGCGTGGGTCGGTCTGGGCCACGGCGGACCTGTCCAGCCGGTAAGGGCGGCCGCTGCCGTCCACCCAGCCCTCCAGCACCTCGTCCTTGTCGTCGGTCTGGGGGCGGTGGACGCCCAGCCGCGTCAGGCGCGGGTCGTTGCGGAACAGGCTCTTGAACTGGGCGGCCCTCCAAGGCCAGATCATGTCGTCGGGGGCGGCGCGCGTGAACTGCCCGGTCACCGGCTCGGGCTCGAACCGGACCCGGCCGGAACTGCCGAACATCCGCCAGGGGATGGCGAATCCCTGCGCCTGGGGCGCTGTCCCGAACAGGTCGTCCAGCGTCCCCGCGCCTGCGTGAATCACCAGAAACTCGTCCACGTCGGCGACCATGATCCATTCGGCCCGCCGTGCCAGCTTGTGGTTCCTGGCCCGCGACAGGGCCTGCCACTGGATCGTCTTTCGGCCGCGGCGGGGATTGGGGACGTGGGTGACGATCCCGAGCTCGGCCAGCCGGTCCAGCAGGGCGTCCGTCCCGTCCGCGCAGTCATTTGAATAGATCAGGAAATCGGTAAATCCGATCAGGCGGTGATAGGCGACCCATTCCAGAATGAAGGGCGCCTCGTCGCGCATGGAGGTGATCATCAATCGCATGGCAAGGGTCCGGACTTTGTGTCCGGCGAGCGGGCTCGGACCGATAGGGCATGGATTATACGCAAGTTTCTGCTAAGAGAATGGTGAATTGCAGCTTAGGAAGCAGACCATGAAGATCGCTGTTGTCGGCCTGGGATACGTGGGCCTTTCCCTTGCCGTCCTGCTGGCGCAAAGGGACGAGGTGGTGGCGCTGGACGTCAACACCGGCCGCGTGGACCAGGTGAAGGCAGGCGTCTCGCCCATCGAGGATGCCGACATCACCGATTTCCTGAAGAACCGCGACCTGAACCTGACCGCGACGACCGACGCCGCCCGGGCGCTGGAAGGCGCCGACTACGTCATCATCGCCACGCCGACGAATTACGACACCCGCACCAACCGCTTCGACACCTCGACGGTCGAGGGTGTGATCGCCCAGGCCCGCAAGCTTGCGCCCGAGGCCACCGTGGTCGTGAAATCGACCATTCCGGTGGGCTTCACCGAACGGATGCGAGCCGAGCATGGCACGGACCGGATCCTCTTCTCGCCCGAGTTCCTGCGCGAAGGCCGTGCGCTGCACGACAACCTGCACCCTTCGCGCATCGTCGTGGGCGACACGACGCCCGAGGCGCGGCGCTTTGCCGAGCTGCTGGCGGCGGGGTCCCTGGACCCCGACGTGCCGGTGCTGTTCACCGGCTCGACCGAGGCCGAGGCGGTCAAGCTGTTCTCGAACACCTTTCTGGCCATGCGCGTGGCCTTCTTCAACGAGCTGGACAGCTATGCGCTGACCAACGGCCTCGACGCGCGCCAGATCATCGACGGCATGTGCCTCGATCCCCGCATCGGCTGCCATTACAACAATCCCAGCTTCGGCTATGGCGGCTACTGCCTGCCCAAGGACACCAAGCAGCTTTTGGCCAACTACGCCACCGTGCCGCAGAACCTGATCGCGGCGGTTGTGGAATCGAACCGCACCCGCAAGGACGTGATTGCCGACCAGATCGTGGCGCGCCAGCCCAAGGTCGTGGGCGTGCACCGGCTGGTGATGAAGGCGGGTTCGGACAACTTCCGCGACAGCTCGGTCCAGGGCATCATGAAGCGGATCAAGGCCAAGGGCATTCCGGTCATCGTCTACGAGCCCGTGCTGCAGGACGAACTGTTCTACAACTCGCCCGTGATCCGCGACCTCGATCAGTTCAAGGCCGAAGCCGACCTGATCATCGCCAACCGCCTGACGCCCGACCTGAGCGACGTGGCGGACAAAGTCTACACCCGCGACCTCTTCGGACAGGACTGAGCCCCATGCGCACCATCCTCGTTACCGGCGCGGCCGGTTTCATCGGCTTCCACCTGAGCCGGGTCATGCTGGACGAGGGTTGGCGGGTCGTGGGACTGGACAACCACAACGACTACTACGACCCCGCGCTGAAGGCGGCGCGCGAAGCGCAGCTGCTCGACAATCCGAACTACCGTCCAGTGCGCGGGTCCGTGGAAGATCCCGGATTGCTGACGGACCTCTTCGCCGAGGAACGTCCCGAGGCGGTGGTCCATCTCGCGGCCCAGGCGGGCGTGCGCTATTCGATCCAGAACCCGCGCGCCTATGTGCAGGCGAACCTGCTGGGCACCTTCGAGCTGCTGGAAGCCGCGCGCGCCCATCCGCCCAGGCACATGCTGCTGGCCTCGACCAGCAGCGCCTATGGCGCGAACACAAAAATGCCTTACCGGGAAACCGACAAGGCGGACACGCAGATGTCCTTCTACGCGGCCACCAAGAAGTCGAACGAGGCGATGGCGCATTCCTATGCCCATCTCTTCGGGTTGCCGGTGACGATGTTCCGCTTCTTCACGGTCTACGGTCCCTGGGGGCGGCCCGACATGGCGCCCTATCTGTTCACCAGCGCCATCTTTGAAGGCCGGCCGATCAAGGTCTTCAACCACGGCGACATGAAGCGCGACTTCACCTTCGTGCTGGACCTCGTGCGGGCGATCCGGCTGCTGATCGACGCGGTGCCGGGGGACAAGCCCGCGGGCGATTTCGACAGCCTGTCCCCGGTCGCGCCCTTCCGGGTGGTCAACATCGGCAACGGGGCGCCCGTGCCGCTGCTGGACTTCATCGCCGCGATCGAGAACGCAGCGGGCCGTCCGGCGGAACGGCAGATGCTGCCCATGCAGCCCGGCGACGTGCCCGCCACCTGGGCCGACACGACCCTTCTGCGCGCACTGTCGGGCTATGCCCCCCAGACCGAGGTGCCCGACGGCGTGAGGCAGTATGTGGACTGGTTCCGCGACTATTATCGCATCGGAAACGGCTGACCCTCACCCGGCGGGCGGGCCGCTGCCCAAGGCGCGCGGCCCACGTCCGCCGCCTCGTGGGCCACGGATTTCACGACCGCCGTCACCGCCTCGCCGGGCGCAATGCCAAGCTGAAGGGCAGAGCGCCGGGTGATCCGCGACAGAATCGGCCCCGCGCCGGTGGACAGTCGGACCAGCACCGCGCCGCCGCGATCGGTCACGGACTCGACGATCCCCGGCAGGATGTTCAGCGCCGACAGCCCCTCGGGGCGGCCCCGCGCCAGCATCACGTCCGCCGCCGCGATCCGCAGCCGCAGCCGCGCGCCGGGTGGGGCGGACAGCGTCGGCAGGAACAGGGGCAGCCCGCCCGCGCGCAGTTCCGTCACGCCGTCGAGGTGATGTGTGGTGACGGTGGCCTCGATCACCGCGCCCGCCTCTCGGCCCGGCCCGGCGGCGGCCGGGTCAGACAGCACCTCGGCCGCCGGTCCCATGCGGGTGATGCGGCCCGCATCCAGCATCACGACGGTGGTGGCGATGCGGGCTACCTCGACGGGCGAGTGGCTGACATACAGCATCGGCACCCGCCAGTCGTCGCGCAGGCGTTCCAGATAGGGCAGGATCTCGGCCTTGCGGTCGTCGTCCAGCGCCGACAGCGGCTCGTCGGCAAGGATCAGGCGCGGCTCGGCCAGAAGTGCCCGGCCGATGGCGACGCGCTGGCGTTCGCCCCCCGACAGCGTCGCGGGCGCGCGGTCCAGAAGCGCGCCGATGCCCAGCATTTCGATCACCGCGCCTTCCGAGGTGCGCCGCATGCCTCGAAGCGAGAACCAGCGGCCATAGCGCAGGTTCTGCCGCACGGTCAGGTGCGGGAACAGCCGCCCGTCCTGGAAGATCACGCCCAGCCGTCGGCGGTGCGGGGGCAGGTGGATGCGGCGCGCCGTATCGGTCAGCGCCGTCCCGTCCACCGCGATCCGCCCTGCCTCGGGACGCAGCAACCCCGCCACCGCGTTCAGCACCGTGGACTTGCCGGAACCGGAATGTCCGAACAGCACCGTGACTCCGGGCGGCGCGTCAAAGCTCACGTCCAGCGTGAAACCTCCGAAGTGGTGGCGCAGCGCGACGGACAGGCTCATCGCCCCTGCACTCGCCGCGTGGCCCGACGGGCGAGCCACTCCGAGGCCACCAGCGCCGACATGGCGACGATGACCGAGATGACGACCAGCCGCGCAGCCGAAGCCTCGCCTCCCGGCACCTGCAGGAAGCTGTAGATGGCCGAGGGCAGGGTCTGCGTCTGGCCGGGGATGTTCGACACGAAGGTGATGGTGGCCCCGAACTCTCCCATCGCCTTGGCGAAGGCGAGCACCGCGCCCGCGATCACGCCGGGCAGGATCAGGGGCAGGGTGACGGTGGCCCAGACCCACGCGCGCGAGGCGCCCAGAGTCCCCGCCGCCTGTTCCAGCCGGGGGTCCACGGCCTCGATGGACAGGCGGATCGCGCGGACCATCAGCGGGAAGGCCATGATGGCGGCGGCCAAGACGGCCCCGGTCCAGCGGAAGGCGATTACGATCCCGAACCACTGGTCGAGCCACTGGCCCACCCAGCCGCGCCGCCCGAAGGTCAGCAACAGCAGATAGCCCGTGACCACCGGCGGCAGCACCAGCGGCAGGTGCACCAGCCCGTTCAGCAGCCCGTGCCCCGGAAAGCGCCAGCGCGCCAAGGCATGGGCTGTCAGCAGGCCGAAAGGCAGGCTGACCAGCGTCGCCCAGAAGGACACCCGCAGCGACAGCCGCAGCGCGTCCCACTCGGCAGGGGAAAGCCAAGCGGCCAAGTTGCCCTCAGTCCGGGATGGTGAAGCCTTGGGCCCGGAAGACGGCCTCGGCCTCGGGCGCGCCCAGCGCATCGAAGAAGGCACGGTCGGCGGCGTCGGTGCCGTTCTTCAGCAGGGCGGCGGGGTAGGTGATCGGGGCGTGGCTGTCCGCCGGGAAGGTGCCGACGACATGGACCCGGGGCTCGGCGCTCGCGTCGGTGGCATAGACGATGCCCAAGGGCGCCTCTCCGGTCGCGACCAGCGCCAGCGCCGCGCGGACGTTGTCTGCCTGCGCAACCGAGGGGAGAACCTGATCCCAGACGCCGAGGGACACCAGCGCCTCTTTCCCGTATTGCCCGGCGGGCACGGAATCGACCAGCGCCATGGCGAGCCTGCCGCCCCCCAGTGCGCCCTTCAGGTCGAAGCCCGGCGCGGGCGTCAGTTGCGGGGCATCCGGATCATGGGCCACCAGCACCAGCGTATTTCCCAGCAGGTCGGTGCGGGCGCCCCCGGCCACCTCGCCGCCTTTCTCGACCTCGTCCATCCATTCGGGCGAGGCCGAGATGAAGATGTCCGCCGGCGCCCCCTGCAGGATCTGCTGCGCCAGCGCGTTCGACCCGGCATAGCTGATCGTCACGCTGTTCCCGGTGGCCTGCTGGAAGGATTGCGCGATCGGGTCCAGCGCCGTCTTCAGCGAGACGGCGGCGAAGACGACCACCTCCTCGGCGACAGCGGGCAGGGGCAGGAGAAGGGCGGCGGCAAGGGCGAGGGACAGGCGGGGCATGGCGGCCTCGGTGGATATGTTCGTCTGAACATAACCAAGCTGCGAAAAGGCTCAACCGTTATTTCCGGCCGGACGCATCGACTTCAGCGCGGCCAGCCGTTCCGCATTGACGGCCGCCGAAGCGGCCTCGATCTCTCGGTAAAGCGTCAGGACCTGTCGGCCGGCGTCGGTCAGCGTGGCTCCGCCGCCGCCCGGCCCGCCACGGGCGCTTTCGACCAGGGGCTCGCGGAACATGGTGTTCAGATCCTCGACCAAGGTCCAGGCGCGCTTGTAGCTCATCCCCAGATCGCGCCCTGCGGCCGAGATCGAGCCGGTGCGGGCGATGCCTTCCAGCAGCGCCGCCTTGCCGGGGCCCAGCATGACGGAACCGTCCAGGAACAGGCGGATGAAGAATTCGGGGTGCAGTCGCGGCGCGCTCATGCCCCCGAGATTCCCGTATCGCCGGGACGGGGGCAAGGGCGCGCCGCGGGTGTCAGGCGTGGGTGGCGACGCCGGCGGCCCCGCCGCGGCGGTTGTCCAGCGCCCAGGCGCCCGGACCCGCGACGAAGATGTAGAGAAAGACGAAGCAGTAGAGGATCGCGGCCTCGCCGCCATTCGCGCTGGGCCAGAAGCCTCCGCCCGCGTGGCCGATGAAATACGCCGCGGCCATCAGGCCCGAGGACAGGAAGGCGGCGGGCCGGGTGAAGAGGCCCAGCACAATCAGCAGCCCGCCGAAGGTCTCGATCAGGCCGGCGGTCAGGATCATGGGCGGCAGCGTCTCGGGGCCGGGGCCCGGAAAGCCGATCATCTTGATGAGACCGTGTTCCAGGAACAGCAGGCCCGCCATGATCCGCTGGGCGGCAAGGGCGCGGGGCGACCAGGTGGACAGCATGGGAGAGTCCTTTCTTGGTGTGATGATGTGTCGTGAGGGGGTCAGGCGGTGCGGATCGTCAGGCGCGTGCCCCAGGGGTCGCGCGTTTCCAGTGTGTCGGCGGGCGTCGCGCCCAGCCGGCCGGCGATCCCCGCCACGGCCTCGGGCCTCGCCAGCAGTTCGATCTCGGCCAGCCCCGTGGTGCCTTCGGGACGGGGACCCGCGCCGCGGCTGTTCCAGATGTTGGCGCCGATGTGGTGGTGATAGCCGTCCGCGCCGAAGAAATGCGCGCCGGGATAGCGGGTCATCAGGCCCATCCCCATCCGGCTGGCCCAGAAGTCCTCGGCGGCATCAAGCTCGCCCACCTGCAGGTGAACATGGCCGACGATGGTGTCGTCGCGCATCCCCTCGAAGGGCTTGCCGCTGCGGGCCGCCGCAAGCTCGTTCAGGTCCAGCGGCAGCGTCGCCATGGCGACGCTGCCGTCGGGCGTGATCGTCCAGTCCTCGCTGGGGCGGTCGTGATAGATCTCGATGCCGTTGCCCTCGGGGTCGGTCAGATACAGCGCCTCGCTGACGAGGTGATCCGAGGCGCCGTCCAAGGCCGCGTGCCGGCTTGCCGCATGGATCAGCCAGTCGGCCAGCGCGCTGCGGTCGGGCACGAGGAAGGCGGTGTGGAACAGCCCTGCCTGGCGGCGGTCGGCCAGCCGGGCCTGCGGATCGTGGCGCAACTCCAGCAGCACGGTGCTGCCGGCGCCAAGGCGGTGGCCCTGCGCCTCACTGTCGATCAGCTTCAGACCGATGATGTCCTGATAGAAGCGGCTGACCCGGTCGAGGTCGCGGACGGTCAGGGCGACCCGGCCGATCCGCAGGGACGAGCCAGCCGAGGTGATGCCGGGGCGGGGGGGCGTGCCCTCGGGGCGCGAGCGGCGCTTGGCGTCAAGCATAATGAACTCCTTGTCCTGTTGGGATCAATATGCGCCCTTGCAGGAAGTTTGATAATCCGGTGAGTTGTCATCACAGCTCACACTCAGAGGAATAGATCATGCTGGACCGTTTCACCGGACTGCAGGTCTTTTCGCAGATCGCGGCGCAGGGCAGTCTGTCGGCAGCGGCGCGTGTGTTGGGGATGTCGCAGACCATGGCGACACGCCATCTGGCGGCGCTCGAGGAGCGGCTGGGCGTCAAGCTGGTCCATCGCACCACCCGCCGGATTACCCTGACCGAGGCGGGGCGGCGCTATCTCGACAGCGCCGATCGCATCCTCGAGGAGCTGGAGGAAGCCGACGCCGCTGCCGCTGCCGAGCGCATCGAGGTCAGCGGCACGCTGCGCATCAACGCGCCCGTGTCCTTCGGCGTGCGGGTGCTGGCGCCGATGCTGCCGGAGTTCTCGGCGCAGCACTCGGCCTTGCATCTCGACCTGGGACTGAACGACCGCATCGTCGATCTGGTCGAGGAGGGCTGGGACACCGCCGTCCGCATCGGGCGGCTGACCCAGGGCGACCTGATCGCCCGCAAGCTGGCTCCCTGCCGAATGGTTCTGGCAGCGGCGCCGTCCTACCTCGCCGCGCATGGAGCGCCACGGACAGTTCAGGACCTGACGCGGCACAACTGCCTGCATTACACGCTGTCGCACGCGCTGGCCGGGCGCACCTGGGCCTTCGGGGCAGACCGCGCAGCGCAGGTGACGGTCCAGGGCAACCTGCAGGCCAACAACGGCGACGCGCTGCTGGTGGCGGCCCGCGCAGGGCAGGGGCTGGTCTACGAGCCCAGCTTCATCCTAGGCGACGACCTGCGCGCGGGCTTGCTCGTGCCGCTGACGCTGGACCATTCGCCGGTCGAGCTGGACGGCGTCTACGTGGTCTATCCCAGCAATCGCCGCCCGCCTGCCCGGCTGCGGGCCTTCGTGGACTGGATCGCGGAACGCTGCGCCGGCGTGCCGCCCTGGGATCGGGGTCTTTCCTTCGGCTGAGGGCGCGTATCCCCGCATCAACAGCCGCCTGCCGCCCCAGCGCGCCGCCTTGTTGTGCAGGCGTAATCCTGATAAATATCCAAGGATAAACAAGCCTGCGAACGGATGCCGCGACATGACCAGACTGCGGCTTATTCTTCTTGCGACGGTCGCCATTCCCTTGTCCGCCGTCCCGCTGGCGGCGCAGGAGGCTGCGGAAACGATCACGCAGGGCACCGTTACCCTGCGCTCGATCTATGACACCGAGGGCACCGGCAGCTACACGACCGACTTCATCAGCATGGGCGACAAGGACACCCGGTCCTTCCGCGAGATGCCGCAATCCACCACGGTTGTCACGCACAAGCGGCTGGAAGAAGGCGGCTATACCTCGCTGGACACGGTGCTGCGGGAAACCCCCGGCATCTACGTCCTGTCGAACGACGAAGGGCGGTCCTCACTGTATTCGCGGGGGTTCGAGTTCGACTCGCTTTACGTCAACGGCCTGTTGACGCCGCTGTCCAGCATCTACGGCACCCAGCCCGACATGGCGGCCGTCGACCACATCGAGATCCTGCGCGGACCCTTTGGCCTGTTCGGTGGTCCCGGAGAGCCCGCAGGCGCCATCAACATGGGCCTGAAGCAGCCGCAGGACGTGTTCGGCACGACCCTCAGCGCCTCGGTCGGGACCTGGGACAACCGCCGGATCGAGGCCGACGTGACCGGCCCGCTGAACGACAGCGGCAGCGTGCGCTGGCGCATCGTGGGCGCGCGGGGCAAGCGCGATTCCTGGATCGACAACGTCGGTAACGAGGTCGGTGTCTTTTACACCGCCCTTGCCATGGACGTGACGCCCGAGACCACGGTGAGCTTTGCACTGAATTATCGCGGGCGCGACATCGCCCCGTCCAGTGGTCTGCCGACGGATACCGAGGGCAACCTGCTGGACCTCGACCGGTCCACCTTCACCGGGGAGGACTGGAACCGTTTCGAGAACGACATCACCGACTATATCGCCGAGGTCGAGCACCGGCTTCAGGACGGCGGGCATCTCAAGTTCTCGGCTCTTTACTCGAAGGCGAACGTCGGGTTCCTTTATGCCAACGCGGCCGGCCCCGCCGCCCAGGACAACACCGTCAGCGCCCTGTCATGGCTGCACCGCAGCTATGACCAGGAGGCTGTGTCATTGGATGCCCATTTCAGCAAGCCCATCACCTTGGCGGGCCGCGAGACGAACCTGATCGTCGGCATGGACTGGCGGCGCCATGATACCGAACTGGACGAGGCGCGCGGCCGTATCGCGGGCGTTTTCGACCTGGACGACTGGAACGCGGATGTCGAGCTGCCCGACACTGGCTTCACGAACAGGACCGAGGGCGAGACCGAGCAGTACGGGCTTTACGCCCAGTGGCGCGTCAAGCCGACCGACCGGTTCACCGTGGTCGCGGGCGGGCGGTTGTCGTGGTATGACGCGACCGCGACCACCACGGTGCTGGCCACCGGCGCCCGGACCGTCAGCGAGGCCGAGGAGAAGGGCGAGGTCACGCCTTACCTGGGCCTGATCTACGACCTCGGCGACACCAGTTCGGTTTACGCGAGCTATACCGAGATCTTCCAGCCGCAGACCACGACCGACGTGTCCGGCAACCTGCTGGACCCCCGCACCGGCCAGCAGATCGAACTGGGCTACAAGGCGGAACTGCGGCCCGGCCTGAAGGCGACGGCCGCGCTGTTCCACCTGCGTGACGAGAACCGCGCCGTGTCGGACCTGTCGAACCCCGGCTATGTCCTGGCGCAGGGCGAGGCGACCGTTCAGGGCGTCGAGCTTGAGGCGACCGGCAACCTTGCGCCCAACTGGGAGCTTTCGGCGGGCTACACCTACAGCGACACCGACTACGACAACACCGAGACCGCGGCCGGGTCCGAGTTCTACACGCCCCAGCACATGCTGCAGGTCTGGACGAAGTACAGCTTCGACCAGCCGGGCTGGGACAAGCTGAGCCTGGGCGGCGGCATCCGCGCCTTTTCGGGCTTCCGGAACATTGCCCACTCCCTTTCGGGCAGCGCCACGACGATCGAGGCGCCCGGCTATGCCGTCGTGGACCTCAGGGCGTCCTACAACCTGACCGAGCGGGTAACGGCGACGCTGAGCGTCAACAACGTCCTTGACAGGACATACTACGAGCGCGTCGGCAGCACCTCGGTGTTCAACTTCTACGGCGAGCCGCGCAGCATCGATTTCAGGATCGCCGCGAAGTACTGAGGCCTGGGCGAACCGGTGTGAGGCCTTACAGGGCCAGCGTCAGTCCATAGGCCGGCGCGTAATGCTGGCGCGCCAAGGTGATCGGCGCGCCGTCCAGCCAGGTTGCGCGTTCCACCACAAGGACCGCCTCTCGCGCGGTGCAGCCCAGATGACTGGCCATCGCGCCCGCCAGAGCGGCCCCGCAGCGCATCGTGCCCTCGGAATAAGGCGCGTTGCGCACCAGCCATTCGTTCGGGTTGTCGCGCGTCAGGTCGGCAGCCTCGATCGCCGGCACGGTGGCCAGCACGACCCAGCGGTCCTCGACCATGTGCGGGACGGCGTCGGCCAGGTGCAGCGTGACGACATGCAGCAGCGGCCCGTCATCCTCCAGCCGCAGGGCCATGCGGACCTCGGGCGGGGGCGGGGCGATCTCGCGCGTCAGCAGGCGGAAGGAATAGGCCGCGCCCAAGGCCTCGATCGCGGCGCGGATCAGCGGGATCTCCAGCGTGGCCTTGCGGCGAGGCTCGGCGATGACCCGTGTGCCGGCCTTGCGGCGGCGGTCGAGGAATCCCGCGTCGGCCAGTTCCCGCAGCGCGCGGTTCACGGTGGCGCGGGCGCAGCCGAATTCGGCGGCAAGGTCGGCCTCGTTCGGGATCAGGGCGCCGGGGGCGTAATGACGCGCGCGGATGCGGTCCATCATCACGTCGCGGATGCCTTGCCAGCCCAGTGTGCCGGGGCTGCCCTCGGAGGGCGGGACCGCGCCGGGCGGGGCGGGATCAGAGATCATGCCTCAGCTTCCGCATCACCCGCGCATAAGCCGCCTCGACCGTGTCGCGCCGGATATGGCGGCCGTCCCGGACGACATGGCGTCCGGCCGACCAGACCTGCGTGACGGCCCGATCATCGCGGGCAAAGATCCAGCTGTCCAGCAGCGTGTCGCCTCTTCGCCCGATGGCGTCCACGCCCAGCCCGTCCAGCGCCAGAAGGTCGCCCCAGGCGCCGGGCGCGATGCCGGCAGGTCCGCGTCCGGCCGCCTGCGCGCCGCCCTTCACGGCGCCCTCGAACAGCACCCGGCCGGTCGAGGCCTCGGCCCTCGCCAGCGCCGCGCGGCTCCGGTCGCGCAGGCGCTGCGAATAGTCCAGCGTCCGCAGCTCCTCGGACAGCGAGATGCGGATGTTGCTGTCCGAGCCCACGCCGAAGGCGCCGCCCGCCTCCGTCCAGCGCACCCCGTCGAAGATGCCGTCGCCCAGACTGCTTTCGGTGATCGGGCAGAGCCCCGCCACCGCGCCGGTGCGGGCAAGGGCCACGGTCTCTTCGGGCGTCATCTGGGTCGCGTGGATCAGGCACCAGCGCGGGTCCAGGGGGGCGTTCTCCAGCAGCCATTCGACCGGGCGGCGACCGGTGGCGGCCAGGACCTCGTCCACCTCGGCGGTCTGCTCGGCCAGGTGCATGTGGATCGGGCTGTCGCCCGCCAGCGCCTGCGCGGCGGAAAGCCCATCGGCATCCACCGCGCGCAGGCTGTGGGGTGCGACGCCAACCCGGCTGTCGGGGCCGAGCCGCGCCACATGGGCGCGCGCACCTTCGACCAGCCGGGCGAAGGCCTCGGGCGTGGTGCCGAAGCGGTCCTGACCGGACACCAGCGCCCGGTGGTCCAGCCCGCCCCACTGGTACAGCACCGGAAGCAGCGTCAGGCCGATGCCGGTGTCCTCGGCCGCCGCCGCGATGCGGCCCGACATCTCGGCTGGATCGGCATAGGCCCGCCCGCCGGTGTCGTGGTGCAGATAGTGGAACTCGACATTCGTGGCATAGCCCGCTTCCAGCATCTCGACCTGCACGAAAGCGGCGATGGCCTCGATATCGTCGGGCGTCAGCTGGTCGAGGAAGCGATACATCAGCCGCCGCCAGGTCCAGAAGCTGTCCCGAGGGTCCGGCCCGCGCCGTTCCGTCAGCCCGGCCATCGCCCGTTGGAAGGCATGGCTGTGCAGGTTCGCAGGCGCTGGCAGCAGGATGCCCACGCACGTATCGCCCGTCCCGCCGGTTTCAACCGAAGCAATGCGTCCTGCCTCATCCAGCGCCACCGTGACGTCCTCTGCCCAGCCCGTGGGCAGGAGCGCCTGATCGGCATGGATGGTCTGCATGGCGCGAATCTCCCTCGTTGACAGGCGGATTATGTGCAGACATAAAACGCCTCATCAAGATCGAATCGGACCCGCCATGACGACGCTCACTCTTGCCAACGCCCGCTTCGTGACGCTGACCGGCGAGGGGTACGGCGTCATCGACAAGGGCTGGCTGCGGATCGAAAACGGGCGCATTGCCGCCCTGGGGCAGGGGGATGCCGAGGGCGAGGACATGGGCGGCCGCCTGGTCACGCCCGCCCTGATCGACTGCCACACGCATCTGGTCTTCGGCGGCGACCGCGCGCGCGAGTTCGAGATGCGCCTGCAGGGCGCAAGCTACGAGGAGATCGCGCGCGCCGGCGGCGGCATCCTGTCGACCGTGACCGCCACCCGCGCCGCGTCCGAGGACGAGCTGGTCGCCAGCGCCCTGCCGCGCCTCGACGCGCTGCTGGCCGAGGGGGCGGCGACAGTCGAGGTCAAGTCCGGCTACGGCCTGACGGTCGCGGACGAACTGAAGATGCTGCGCGCCGCGCGACGTCTGGCCGCCGAGCGCCCGGTGCGGATCGTTACAAGCTGGCTCGCCGCCCACGCGGTGCCGCCCGAATACAAGGACCGCGCCGACGCCTATCTGGACGAGGTCGCCATCCCTGGCCTGCGGCAGGCCCATGCCGAGGGGCTGGTCGATGCCGTGGACGGCTTCTGCGAGGGGATCGCCTTTTCCGTCGCGCAGATGGCGCGGCTGTTCGATGTCGCCGCCGAGCTTGGCCTGCCCGTCAAGTTGCATGCCGAGCAGCTCTCGCACCTGGGTGGCAGCCGGCTGGTGGCCGAGCGCGGCGGCCTGTCGGCCGATCACGTCGAATATGCCGACGAAGCCGACGCTGCCGCGCTGGCGCAGGCGGGCACCGTCGCGACCCTGCTGCCCGGCGCCTTCTACACCCTGCGCGAAAGGCAGGCCCCGCCGATCGCCGCCTTCCGCGAGGCGGGCACCACCATGGCGCTGGCGACCGACTGCAATCCCGGCACCTCGCCGCTGACCTCGCTGCTGCTGACCATGAACATGGGCGCGACGTTCTTCCGCCTGACGCCCGAGGAATGCCTGCGCGGCGTGACCGCCAATGCCGCCTGCGCCTTGGGGCTGACCGACTGCGGGCGGCTGGAACCCGGCCTGCGCGCCGACCTCGCCGTCTGGAACGTCGACCATCCGGCCGAACTGACCTACCGGATCGGCTTCAATCCGCTTCACCGCCGTTATTTCGAGGGCAAGCCATGCTGATCCTGACCCCCGGCGCCGCCACGCTGGCGCAGCTGGAAACCATCTGGCGCGAGGGGCTGGCGGTCCGCCTGGACGACGCGGCCCGCCCCGGCATCGTGGCCTCGGCCGCCCGCATCGAGGCGGCGGCTGCGGGCGACGCGGCGGTCTATGGCGTGAACACCGGCTTCGGCAAGCTCGCCTCGGTCCGTATCGCCCCCGAGGACACCGCGACGCTGCAAAGGAACCTGATCCTGTCGCATTGCTGCGGCGTGGGACCTGCGCTGGATGCACCTGCCGTGCGGCTGATGATGGCGCTGAAGCTGCTGTCGCTGGGACGCGGCGCCTCGGGCGTGCGCCCGGTCATCGTCGAACTGATCGAGGCGATGCTGGCGCGCGGCGTGACCCCGGTGATCCCGGAACAGGGCAGCGTCGGCGCCTCGGGCGATCTGGCGCCCTTGGCGCACATGGCCGCCGTGATGATCGGCCATGGCGAGGCCTTTGTCGGCGGCGAACGCCTGCCCGGCGCCGAGGCGCTGGCGCGGGCGGGGCTGGCCCCCGTGACGCTGGGTGCCAAGGAAGGGCTCGCGCTGATCAACGGGACGCAGTTCTCGACCGCGCTGGGGCTGATCGGCCTGTTCCGCGCCATGGCCTGCGCGCGGGCGGCGGTCGTGACGGCCGCGATGTCCACCGACGCCATCATGGGCTCGACCGCGCCGACGCGGGCCGAGATCCACACGCTGCGTGGCCACCAAGGCCAGATCGAGGTCGCCGCCGCCATCCGCGCCCTGCTGGAGGGCAGCGCCATCCGCGAAAGCCACCGCGAGGGCGACACCCGCGTGCAGGACCCTTACTGCATCCGCTGCCAACCGCAGGTGACGGGCGCGGCCCTGGACGTGCTGCGCTTTGCCGCCCGCACGCTGTTGATCGAGGCGAACGCGGTCACCGACAACCCGCTGGTGCTGTCGGACGGCTCGATCGTCTCGGGCGGCAACTTCCATGCGGAACCCGTGGCCTTCGCCGCCGACCAGATCGCGCTGGCCGTGGCCGAGATCGGGTCCATCGCGCAGCGCCGGATCGCGCTGATGGTGGACCCCGCGCTGAACTTCAACCTGCCTCCGTTCCTGACCCCGGCGCCGGGGCTGAACAGCGGGCTGATGATCGCCGAGGTCACCACCGCCGCGCTGATGAGCGAGAACAAGCATCTCGCCAACCCCTGCTCGGTGGATTCGACGCCCACCTCGGCCAACCAGGAGGATCACGTCAGCATGGCCGCCCACGGCGCCCGGCGGCTGGGGCTGATGACGCGCAACCTGGCCGTGATCCTCGGTGTCGAGGCGATCGCCGCGGCCCAGGGGATCGAGTTCCGCGCGCCGCTGACTACCTCTGCGGCCCTCACGCGCGTGATGGCGGCCCTGCGCGCCCGCGTGCCCGCGATGGGCGAGGACCGTTATCTCGCCCCCGACCTGCTGGCCGCGCAGGACCTGGTCGAAAACGGCACCCTGGCCGCTGCCGCCGGCGTGGAGATCGCCTCATGAGCGCCGCGCCCGATCCTGTCGAGGTCGTCCGGGGCGACAACTCCGTGATCCTGGGCCTGCCTCACACCGGCACATGGCTGCCGGACGACATCCTTTTCCGGCTGAACGAGCGCGGCCGAACGCTGGCCGACACCGACTGGCACATCCATCGGCTTTACGCGGACCTCCTGCCCGGTGCGACAACGGTGCGGGCGAGTTTCCACCGCTATGTCATCGACGCGAACCGGGGACCCGAGGACGAGAGCCTTTATCCCGGCCAGAACACCACCGGACTGGTCCCGGTCACCGATTTCGACGGCCAGCCGATCTGGACCGAGCCGCCCACGCCCGAGGATGTGGCCGACCGGCTCGCGCGCTTTCACGCGCCCTATCACGCGGCGCTTTCCGCCGAGATCGAGCGGGTGCGGGCGAAGCACGGCGTGGCGATCCTGTATGACTGCCACTCGATCCGCTCGGTGATCCCCTTCCTGTTCGAGGGCGTGCTGCCCGACTTCAACATCGGCACCGCCAATGGCACGTCCTGCGCCGCGGCCATCGAGGCCGCCGCGCAGGAGGTCGCCGCCGCGACCGGCCGCCCTTGGGTGGTGAACGGCCGCTTCCGGGGCGGCTGGACGACGCGCCACTATGGCCGGCCGCAGGACGGCGTCCACGCGATCCAGATGGAACTGGCGCAGTCCACCCATCTGGCGACCGAGGCCCCGCCCTTCGACCTCGACCCCGCCAAGGCCGCCGCGATGCGCAAGCCGCTAGGCGAAATCCTCGCCCGGCTGGAAGCCCTCGCGCCGGAGCTGGCGCCATGAAGCCGCTGGACGGACTGCGCATCCTCGACCTGACGCGGGTGCTGGCGGGGCCCTTCGCCACCGCGATCCTGGCCGACCTGGGCGCCGAGGTCATCAAGCTGGAACCGCCGCAGGGCGACGATTACCGCCATATCGGCCCGTTCCGGAACGGCGAATCGGCCCTGTTCGCGCTGACCAACCGGGGCAAGAAGTCGGTCGTCATCGACCTCAAGTCGCCGGACGGGCAGGCGCTGGCCCGCCGCATCGCGGGCACCTGTGACGTGGTGGTGGAGAACTTCCGCCCCGGCGTGGCCGAGCGGCTGGGTTTGGGCGCCGAGCGCCTGCGGCAGGGGAACCCGCGGCTCGTGGTCTGCTCGATCTCGGGCTTCGGCCAGTCGGGGCCTTCGGCGGAACTGCCCGCCTATGACATCGTCGTGCAGGCCATGTCCGGCTGGATGGACGCGACCGGCGAGGACGGCGGCCAACCCCTGAAGGTGGGCGAGGCGCTGGGCGACATCGCCGCAGGCCTTTACGCCGTGATCGCCATCCTGTCGGCGGTGATCGGCAGCGCGCGCACGGGGCAGGGAACGACGCTGGACGTGGCCATGCTGGACTGCCTTGTGGCCATGCTGCCGACCAGCCACGCGCTGCATCTTTACGCCGGCCGCAGCGTGGAACGCGTGGGCAACCGCCATCCACTGTCCACCCCATTCGGCGCCTTCCGCACGGATGACGGCCACGCGATCATCGCCGTCCTCGGCGCGCGCCAGTTCCGCGCCCTGGCCGGGCTGATCGGCGCACCCGAGGCGGCGGACGACCCCCGCTTTGCCAGCGACGAGGATCGCACCGCGCATGAGCCTGCCCTGCGCGCCATGATCGAGGACTGGACCGCCATCCGCCCCACGGCCGAGGTCGTGGGTGCGCTGTCGGCGGCCGGCATCCCCGCCGCGCCGATCCAGACGCTGGCCGAGCAGCTTTCCTCGCCCCACGCCCAGGCGCGGGCGCTGGTGTCCGAACTGCCGCACCACCGGCTGGGCCGGTCCCCGGTCGTGGGCCAGCCCGTCCGCTTCGGGGCCGAGAAGCCGTTGGCCCCCCGTGGCGCCCCTGCCTTGGGCGGCGATTCCCGCGCCGTGCTCGAACGCCTGGGCCTGACCACCGACCAGATTGCCGGTCTGATCGAGGCCGGCATCGTGCAGGAGACGACGCTTGCCTGACTTCGCCCACCTGATGACCCCCGAGGAGAACGCCTTCCTCGACATGATGACGCGCTTCGCCGCCGAGGAGCTTGCCCCCCGCGCAGCCGATACGGACGAGACCGGCGCCTTTGTCCACGCGCAACTGGCCGCGCTGGCCGGAACCGGCATGATGGGCGCGAACCTGCCCGAGGCATGGGGCGGGGCGGACATCTCGGCCCATGCCCTGTTCGAGGCGGTGGCGGCGGTCGCGGGCGGCTGCGGCTCGACCGTGTCGGCGCTGACGGCGCATTACCTGGCAACGGATTCCATCCTGATCGGCGCCGACGCCGCCCTGCGCGCCCATATCCTACCCAGCGCTGCCGAGGGACGGATGCTGGGCGCCTTTGCGCTGACGGAACCCAACGCCGGGTCCGATCCCGCCGACATGCGCACCCGCGCGGTGCGCGAGGGCGACGGCTGGCGGATCAAGGGCCGCAAGTGCTTCATCTCGAATGGCGGCGTGGCCGATTTCATCGTGGTCTATTGCGTGACCGACCCCCAGGCAGCGCATCGCGGCATTTCCGCCTTCGTGGTGGAAAAGGGCACGCCCGGTCTGGTGCCGGGCCGGGTGGAACAGACCACCGGCCTGCGCGGCGGCCATGTGTGGGAACTGGACTTCGACTGCCTCGTCCCGGACGCGAACCGCGTGGGGCCCTTGGGCTCGGGTTTCCGCACCGCGATGAAGGTGCTGGACAACGGCCGGGTCGAGGTCGCGGCCATGGCTGTGGGCATCGCCCGCGCGGCGCTGGTGGCCTCGGTCGAATGGGCGAAGTCGCGCATCATCGGGGGCGAGCCGCTGGGCCGTCGCCAGGGCATCCAGTGGATGCTGGCCGACATGGCGACCGAGTTGAACGCCGCCGAGCTTCTGGGCCACGAGGCCGCCCGCCAGCGCCACGCGGGCCAGCGGTTCACCGCCGCGGCCAGCCGCGCCAAGCTGTTCGCCAGCGAGGCCGCGGGTCGCATCGCCGACACCGCCATCCAGATCCACGGTGGCTACGGCTACACCAGGGACTTCCCGCTGGAGCGATACGCCCGCGACCTGCGGATCATGCGGATCTACGAGGGCTCGTCCGAGATCCAGCGCAACATCATCGCGGGCCAGCTGCTTTCCTGAAAGGACCGGACATGAACAACCCCCGTCACAACATCCGCGACGTCTTCCCCCCGACCGGCACCGAGATTTCCGCGAAAAGCTGGCTAACCGAGGCGCCGCTGCGGATGCTGATGAACAACCTGCATCCCGACGTGGCCGAGAACCCGCACGAACTGGTCGTTTATGGCGGCATCGGGCGGGCGGCGCGCACCTGGGACGACTTCGACCGGATCGTCGAATCCCTGCGCAAGCTGAACGAGGACGAGACGCTGCTGGTCCAGTCGGGCAAGCCCGTGGGCGTCTTCCGCACCCACAAGGACGCGCCGCGCGTGCTGATCGCCAACTCGAACCTGGTGCCGCACTGGGCGAACTGGGACCATTTCAACGAGTTGGACAAGAAGGGTCTGGCCATGTACGGCCAGATGACCGCCGGGTCCTGGATCTACATCGGCACGCAGGGCATCGTTCAGGGCACCTACGAGACCTTTGCCGAGGCGGGCCGCCAGCATTACGGCGGCGATCTGAAGGGCAAGTGGATCCTGACGGCGGGCCTGGGCGGCATGGGCGGCGCGCAGCCCTTGGCCGCCGTGATGGCCGGGGCCTGCTGCCTTGCCGTGGAATGCGACGAGACGCGGGCCGACTTCCGCATCCGCACCCGCTATTGCGACGCCAAGGCCCATTCGCTGGACGAGGCGCTGGCCATGATCGCGGACTGGACCGCCAAGGGCGAGGCCAAGTCCGTGGCGCTCATCGGCAACGCCGCCGAGGTCTTCCCGGAACTCGTCCGCCGCATGAAGGCGGGCCGTCCGCGCCCCGACATCGTGACCGACCAGACCAGCGCGCATGACCCGCTGCACGGCTACCTGCCGAAAGGCTGGACCGTCGCGGAATGGCGCGCGAAGCAGGAAACCGACCCCAAGGCGGTCGAGGCCGCCGCCCGCGCGTCCATGAAGGACCACGTCGCGGCCATGGTCGATTTCTGGAACGCGGGCGTGCCCACGCTCGACTACGGCAACAACATCCGCCAGGTGGCGCTGGAGGAGGGGCTGGAAAACGCCTTCGCCTTCCCCGGCTTCGTGCCCGCCTATATCCGCCCGCTGTTCTGCCGCGGCGTCGGCCCCTTCCGCTGGGCCGCGCTGTCGGGCGACCCCGAGGACATCTACAAGACCGACGCGAAGATGAAGGAGCTGTTCCCCGAGAACGAGCACCTGCACCGCTGGCTGGACATGGCGCGCGACCGCATCGCCTTCCAGGGCCTGCCCGCGCGCATCATGTGGATCGGCCTCGGCGACCGCCACCGCGCGGGCCTTGCCATCAACGAGATGGTGCGGAACGGAGAGCTGAAGGCGCCGGTGGTGATCGGCCGCGACCACCTCGACTCGGGGTCCGTGGCAAGCCCCAACCGCGAGACCGAGGCGATGAAGGACGGCTCGGACGCCGTGTCGGACTGGCCGCTGCTGAACGCGCTTCTGAACACCGCCTCGGGCGCGACCTGGGTGTCGCTGCACCACGGCGGCGGCGTGGGCATGGGCTTCAGCCAGCACTCGGGTATGGTCATCTGCTGCGACGGGACCGCCGATGCCGACCGGCGGATCGAGCGCGTGCTGTGGAACGACCCGGCCACGGGCGTCATGCGCCATGCCGACGCGGGCTATGACATCGCGCTCGACTGCGCGCGCGAGCACGGGCTGAACCTGCCGGGCATCCTCAAGTGAGGCTCGTGCGCCGGGGCGAGGGCAGGGCCACCCGCTGGAAGAACGGCGGCGGCGTCACGCATGAGTTGGCCATCTGGCCGGACGGCGCGGACCTGTCCGGCTTCGACGCGCGGCTGTCGATGGCCGAGGTGGCGGCGGATGGCCCCTTTTCGGCCTTCCCCGGCATCGACCGCACCCTGGCCGTGCTGGAGGGCGGGCCGATGCGCTTGTCCTTCGGCGGGGCCGAGGTCGTCCTGGCGGCGGACAGCCCGCCCCTGTCCTTTCCGGGCGAGGCGCCGGTTCACGCAGGGCTGGATGCGGGGCCGGTGCTGGACCTGAACATCATGACCCGGCGCGGGGCCTTCTCGCACCGGATGGTCGAGCTTTCGCTGGGCGACGGCCTGCCGGACGGAACGGTCGCGCTGGTCGCCCGGGGCGCCGTGTCGGCCGCGGGCTTCGACCTTGCGCCGGGCGACGCGCTGCTGGCCGAGGGCGCGGGTCCGGTGCAGGGCAGGGTGGATCGGGGCAGGCCTCTTGCAGTGGTCCTCGACTGCCCGGAAAACAGGCAGGACGCCCGGTCATGACAAGGACCAGTTCCGGCGCGGCATCTTGTGACTTGCGATCCGGCCCGCATCACCGTCACGGTGACGCGCGCCACGACAAACCGTCCGGACACGGCCGAGCCGCACGGATCACCCAAGGCCACGACAGGAGAGAAAGATGACACTTCGCACCACCCTGCGCGCGGCCCTGTTCGGGGCGACGGCGCTTGCGCTGACCGCGACCGGCGCGCTGGCCGACATGCTGGAGGACATCAAGGCGGCGGGCAAGATCACCACCGCGACCGAGATGCACTATGCCCCCTTCGACATGCTGGAAAACGGCCAGTATGCCGGCTTCAACAAGGAGCTGTTCGACGAGGTCGCCAAGGAACTGGGCGTGACCCCAGAATACCAGGACCTGCCTTGGGCCTCGATCCTGCCGGGCCTGGAGGTCAGCAAGTTCGACTTCGTGAACGCGCCCGTCACCATCACGCCCGAGCGGATGGAGCGTTACGCCTTCACCCTGCCGATCAGCGACGCGACCGTGGCGCTGGTGCAGCGCAAGGGCGGCGGCCTGACCAAGCCCGAGGACATCAAGGGCAAGACCGTCGGCATCCAGAAGGGCACCGCGCAGGAGAAGCAGCTCGAGGCCTATTCCGAGACGCTGGGCGGCTTCACCATCCGTGGCTACGGCTCACCGGATGAAGCCTATGCCGACCTGGCCGCCGGCCGCCTGGACGCGGTCGCGGGCTCGGCTCCGAACCTCGCCTATCTGGCCAAGACCCGCCCCGACGTCTTCGAGACCGTTCAGCCGCCCTTCGGCGAGCCCAAGTACTTCGCCTGGGTGACCCGCAAGGAGGGTTCGGAGTCGCTGATCGAGGCCATGAACGCCGCCTTGGTCAAGATTCAGGACGACGGGCGCCTTGCCGCCATGCAGGAAAAATGGTTCGGCACCGCGACCGCGCTGCCCAAGGAAATGCCTGCGATGTGATCCCCCGTGGGCGGGCCCTTGCGCGGCCCGCCCGCATCTCCCGAAGGGCGCTGAATGTTCTCGTTCCAGACTATCATCGACAACCTGCCCGTGCTGGCCGCCTCGGCCCGCTACACGCTGCTGATCTCGGGCGCGGGCTGCTTTCTGGGGCTGATCTTCGGCGCCCTGATCTGCGTGGCCGCCGTGTCGCGCGCCCCGTCCGCGCGCGCCTTCGCGGGCGTTTATGTCAGCTTCTTCCGGGGCGTGCCCCTGCTGATCCAGCTTCTGCTGGCCTTCTACCTTCTGCCGCTGGTGGGCGTGAACGTCCCTGCGCTGGCCGCCGCGATCTTCACCGTGGGCCTCTGCGCCGCCGCCTATATCAGCGAGATCCTGCGCGGCGCGCTGAACGCCATTCCCCGGGGGCAGGCCGAGGCCGCCATGGCCGTGGGCCTTGCGCCCCGCGACATCTGGACCCGGATCCTTCTGCCGCAGGCGCTGAAGATCTCGATGCCCGCGCTGGTCAACGAGCTGATCCTTCTGGTCAAGGCGTCCTCGCTGGTGACGGTCGTGGGCATCGTGGAAATCACCCGGATGAGCCAGGCCATCGCCTCGGCCACCTACCGCCCGCTGGAGATCTACCTGACCGCCGCCTTCCTGTACCTGGCGATCAACCTCGTCATCGCAGCCCTTGGCCGCAACCTGGAACGGAGGCTCGCCTGGTGATGGAGTTCGACCTTTTCCGCGAATACGGCCCGGCGTTGCTGCGGGGCCTGAGCGTCACGATCTTCTGCTGGATCGTGGGCACGGCCTGCGCCATGGGCTTGGGCTTCGTGCTGGCGCTGGTCCATCGCGGCGTGTCGGCCCGTCCGCTCCAGTGGATCCTGCGCGCCTATGTCGAATTCATCCGCGGCACGCCCTTCCTCGTGCAGCTGTTTGTTCTTTATTACGGCGCGCCCATGCTGGGGTTGCGGCTGGATGCGATGCCGGCGGGCCTTCTGGGCCTGACGATCTACGGCAGTCCCTATTTCGCCGAGATCTTCCGCGCGGGCCTGAACGCCGTCCCGGTGGGCCAGATCGAGGCCGCGCGTGCCATGGGCTTTGCTCCCGCGACCATCCTGCGGCGGATCATGATCCCCGTCATGCTGGTCTCGGCGCTGCCGGCGCTGGTCAACTTCTCGATCATCCTGACCAAGGAAACCGTGATCCTGTCGATGATCACCGTCCCCGAGATCATGTTCGAAACCCAGACCATGATGGCCGAAACCTTCGCCTTCGCGGAATCGACCCTGGTGCTGGCGCTGTTCTTCTGGGTCTTCGTCGAGACGATCTCGCGCATCGGGCGCCGGCTGGAACGCCGCGCCACCCATTACCTGCTGGACCGGAGCTGAAGCCGTGACCCTTGCCCCTTCGCTGACCGGAACGGTCAACCCCGCCTCGGCCCGGCTGGAGAACGTCTGCAAGTTCTACGGTGAGTTCCAGGCGCTCAAGGACGTGAGCCTGGTGATCCCGCCGGGCAAGGTGACCTGCCTGATCGGGCCCTCGGGCTCGGGCAAGTCCACCCTGCTGCGCTGCATCAACTTCCTTGAGGAATATGACCGCGGCGGCATCTGGATCGACGACCGGCTGATCGGCTACGAAAGCGTCGGCGGCAGGCGGATGGGCGGGCGCGCCTTGCGCGAGATGCGCCGCGACATCGGCATGGTCTTCCAGCAGTTCAACCTGTGGCCGCACATGACCGCGCTGCAGAACGTGGCCGAGGGACTGGAGCGGGTGAAAGGCATCCCCCGCGCCCGCGCGCACGAGATCGCGGCCGAGGCGCTGGCCAAGGTGGGCTTGGGCGACAAGACCGGGAACCACCCCAGCCGCCTGTCGGGCGGCCAGCAGCAGCGCGTGGCCATCGCGCGCGCCGTTGCCATGCAGCCGCGCATCATGCTGTTCGACGAGCCGACCTCGGCGCTGGACCCCGAGCTTGTGGGCGAGGTGCTGGGCGTGATGAAGCAGCTTGCGGCCGAGGGCATGACGATGGTCGTCGTCACGCACGAGATGGGCTTTGCCGCCCATGTCGCCGACCGCGTGGTCTTCATGGAACGGGGCGAGCTGGTGGCCGAGGGTGCGCCCGCCGAGATCTTCCAGAATCCCGGCGACAGGCGGCTCGCGGCCTTCCTGCAGGGCTACCTCGAGCGGAACTCGCTGGAGCTGTGATCAGGGTCGGCCTTGACGGCGGGGGCCGAGGCGTGATCCGCTTCGGCGCCGCAGCCAAGCCCCGGACCCACCATGTCGCCTGACGAAAACCCCGCCATCCTCCTGAACCCCGCCGACAGCGTGGCCGTCGCCCTTCGCAGCCTGAAGGCGGGCGAGGCTGCCGGCCCGGAGGGCCCCGTCGCGGTCGAGCCGATCCCGCGCGGCCACAAGATCGCGCTTCGCGCCATTGCCAAGGGCGAGGAGGTGCGCAAGTTCGGGCAGGTGATCGGCCTGGCCTCTCGACCCATCGCGCCGGGCGAGCACGTCCACCTGCAGAACCTCGCGATGGTCGACAGCCACCCCGACCATGCCTTCTGCGTGGAAAACCGAGATCCCGGCCTTCTGCCCGAGGCCGAGCGGGCGAGCTTCATGGGCTATGACCGGGGTCTGGGCGGCGTGGGGACGCGCAACTACATCGGCGTGATCTCGACCGTGAACTGCTCGGCCACCGTGTCGCGCTACATCGCCGAGCACTTCAACCGGCAGGGCGGGCTTCAGGGCTTCGACAACGTGGACGGCGTGGTCGCGCTGACCCACGGCAGCGGCTGCGCCATCGGCACCAAGGGCGAGGGCTACGAATACCTGACCCGCGTCATCAAGGGCTATGCCACGCATCCGAACTTCGGTGGCATCCTGATGATCGGGCTGGGCTGCGAGGTGAACCAGATCCGCCCCATCATGGAGCATTACAAGCTGGAGGAAAGCGACCGCTTCCGGACCATGACGATCCAGCAGCTTGGCGGGACGCGGAAGACCATCGACGCCGCCTGCGACATGATCCGCCAGATGCTGCCGCAGGTGAATGCGGCCCGGCGCAGCCCACAGTCGCTGCGCCACCTCAAGGTTGCGCTCGAATGCGGCGGCTCGGACGGCTATTCGGGCATCACCGCGAACCCGGCGCTGGGCTACGCCTCGGACCTGCTGGTGCGGCACGGCGCGACCACCGTCCTGTCGGAAACGCCCGAGATCTATGGCGCCGAGCATCTGCTGACGCGGCGCGCGAAATCGCCCGAGGTCGCCCAGAAGCTGCTGGACCGGATCGACTGGTGGCGCGACTACACCTCGCGCAACGGGGCGGAACTGAACAACAATCCCTCCTTCGGGAACAAGGAAGGCGGGCTGACGACGATCCTGGAAAAGTCCTTGGGCGCGGTCGCCAAGGGCGGGTCCATGCCGCTGAACGCGGTCTATGAATATGCCGAACCCGTGACGGCGCAGGGCTTCACCTTCATGGACACGCCCGGCTACGACCCGGCCGCCGTGACGGGGCAGGTGGCGGGCGGCTGCAATGTCGTCTGCTTCACCACCGGGCGCGGCTCGGTATCCGGCTGGAAGCCCGCGCCCACCATCAAGATCGCCACCAACACCGCGATGTTCGAACACATGCGCGAGGACATGGACATCAACTGCGGCGACATTGCCCGCGGCACCGACACCATCGAGGCCGCGGGACAGCGCATCTTCGACCTGATCCTCGCCGTCGCCTCGGGCGAGAAGACGGTGTCCGAGCAGTTCGACTATGGCGACAACGAGTTCGTGCCCTGGCAGGTCGGCGCGATCACCTGAAAGGGCCGGGCGGTCAGCCCGCCCGGCCCTTGCGCCCCAGCATCCGCGCCAGCGTGCCGTCGCGCCACATGGCTTCGTGGACGCCGACCATGATGATGTGCCCTGCGATCAGGATCGACAGCAGCCAGCCCAGTTCGCCATGCAGCAGGCCGCCCAGGTTGACCATCCAGCCGATCGGCGGCTCCTGCGCGGGGAAGATCGTGAAGCCGAAGGGCGCGAACTCCCGGTTGTTGCCATAAGCCCGGATCAGCGCGATCGTGGGCACCGCCAGCATGACGACATACAGCACCGCATGGCCCAGCGAGGCCGCGCGGCCCCAGAAATGGTGGCCATGAGCGGGGCGATTGGTCCGGTTCGACAGCGCCCACAGGGCGCGGACCACGATCAGCAGGAACAGGATCGTGCCCACCGGCTGGTGATAGGCGACAAAGGGCGAAAGCCAGGGCTGCTTGTCGAAGATCAGCCGCAGGCCCATGCCGACGAACTGGTAGAGGATCAGCACCGCGATGGTCCAGTGAAGGACGCGGCTCATCCGGCCATAAACCGCATGCGTGTCGCGGAAGGGCAGGGGACCGGCAGCCCGGCCCCGCACGGGTGTCTGGATCGCCTGTCGCGTGTCGGTCATCTGTGCTCCTGCGGTTGCCGGCCTGCGGGGACCATAATGCAAATTGTGGCGCAGGTCCAAAGGGCTGGCAGAAAGTTGACGAGACTCGTTGCCGGAATTCAGTCGCCCCTGCGGATCCGTTGCAGGCCGGAGGCTTCGGACGGACGACTTCTCGACTGACATGCCTCGCGAGTTGTGGCCGGACGACTTTGCCGCGCGTCCTGTTGCTGATGGACGCGGGCGATCCCGGCATGAAACGCGCACGCGAGCAGGTCGAGGCCGCGGGCGTCCCATTGGCTTACGTCCATTTCTTCTCGCAGCCGCCGGTCCTCAGCCTGCCCGGCCTGCCTGCGGTCTGGAGCGTGTCGGCCAACGCCTTCCTTTTTCTCGCTGAGCGCGTTGGCGCTGCTGCAACCGATGGGGCGGCTGAAGGGAAGCGGCCCCGAGGTGCTGATCCTCTGCGGCATCGCGCTGAACTTCACCGCCGGGGCATTCCTGTCGCTGCTGCAGTTCGTCGCCTCGGCGGACGCGCTGCAGCAGCTGGCGTTCTGGACAATGGGCAGCGTGGCGGGGGCAAGCTGGCCCAGCGTCACCGTGCTGGCCGTGGTGCTGGCCGTCATTGCGCCGTTCTCGCTGAAGGCCGCATGCCAGCTGACCGCGTTGCGGTTGGGCAAGGAACAGGCGCGCAGCTGCGGCGTGGATGTTGCCCGGCTGCGGCGCTGGTCGCTGCTGCGCATCAGCCTGCTTGCGGCGTCTGCCGTACCGACGGTGGGCGTGATCGACGTCGTCACCCCCGACATGCTGGCCAAGGTTTATGGCGTCAAGGCGCGGGTCGAGCGTTGCTCTCGCGGTCGTCTCGTGGTGCTGATCGACGACGAGACGGTGTGAAAGGCATCACCCGCGCTTCGAGGGAGTCCCGATGATCTATCGCGCCGCCACCACGCTTGCCGACGCGGCCCTGCGCGCGACCTCGCCGTTGGCGGGCGCGGCGTTGCGCCAGAGGATGGTGCTGGACGACCCACCACCGGCCATTCCGGGCGGCATCTGGGTCCACGGGGCGAGCGTGGGCGAGCTGAACTCGGCGCGTCCGGTGATCGAGACGCTGGCCGCCGAACGCCCGGTGCTGGTGACGGCGAACACGGACACCGGCCGCGCCGTGGCGCAGGGCTGGGGCCTGCCTGCCCGCCTTGCGCCGCTGGACGTTCCGGGGGCCTTGGGCCGCTTTCTTGACGCCGCGCGGCCCGCGCTGATGCTGACCGTCGAGAACGAGATCTGGCCCAACCGTGCCGCGCAGGCGCGCCGCCGTGGAATCGCGCAGGCGGTGATCGGGGCACGGATGTCGGCGCGCTCGGCGGCTCGCTGGGGCAGGGCGCGGGGGCTGATCGGGCCGGTCCTCGCCGGTCTCGGCCTGCTCTCGGCGCAGGACGAGGGGACCGAGGCGCATCTGCGCGCCCTGGGCCTGCCGGAACGGGCGCTCGCGCCGAGGCTGAACCTCAAGCTGCTCGGCCCCGCCGCGATCCGGCCGCCGGAGGAGTCGCCGGCGCGCGATGGCATCTGGCTGGCCGCCTCGACCCACGAAGGCGAGGAGGCGCCGATCCTTGCCGCCCATGCCGCGCTGCGCGCGCGCTTTCCGGACCTGCGGCTGATCCTCGCGCCCCGCCATCCCCGGCGCGCCGACGAGGTTTCGCGCCTGATCGCTGCACAGGGCTTCCCGGTGGAGCGCCTGGGCGACCGAGCCCTTGCCGGGGCAGGCGCACCGCCCGTCCTGCTGATCGACCGCCTGGGCGTCCTCGCCGAGGCCTATGCGGCGGCAGGCACCTGCCTCACCGGGGGCTCTCTGGTGGACAGGGGCGGCCATACGCCGTGGGAGCCCGCCGCCTGGCGTTGCGCCCTTCTGCACGGATCCCATGTCGCGAACTTCCAGTCCGACTACGCGGCGCTTGATGCCGGGGGCGCGGCGCGCCCGGTAGAGGCGGAGACGCTGGCCGAGACCCTCGGCGCAATCCTTGCCGACCCGCCCGCCCGCCGGGCGATGGGGCAGGCGGCACGCGCCGCACTGGACCGGGCCGCGCCCGATCCCGCCCCGCTGGTGACGCGCCTGCTGGCCCTGGCCACGCCCGCGTGACCCGGCTTTCGCCGGGCTTGGAGAATGCTTATATCCAGCCGGCTGGAGGGATGACCGGAATGATCCGTTACGCGCTGCGCTGCAACAAGGGACATGACTTTGACGGCTGGTTCCGCTCGGCCGCGGGTTTCGACACGCTGAGTGCCGAGGGGCAGGTGAGCTGTTCGATCTGCGGCAGCAACGAGGTCGCCAAGGCCCCCATGGCCCCCGCGATCCCGCGGGATGACAGCGCGCGCCCTCTCGACAATCCCGGCTCGGCGCTGGAACAGGCGCTGCGCGAGTTGCGCCGCCATGTCGAGGAGAACTCGGATTACGTCGGCGAAAGCTTCGTGACGACAGCGCGGGCGATGCACGAGGGCAAGATCCCCGAGCGCCTGATCCACGGCGAGGCCCGCCCCGACGAGGCCCGCCAGCTTCTTGAGGACGGCATCCCCGTGGCCCCCCTGCCGTTCCGCGCCACCCGCAAGCTGAGCTGACGCCCGACACAGGAAAAAGACCGGCGGAGCCGGTCTTTTCGGTGTCATCGGCAGGGCAGGGCTGGGTCAGGCGACCAGAGGCCTGCGGTTCTGCGCATGGCGCATTGCCAGCTTGCGGCCCATCCGCCCCGAGGCCAGCACGCGAACCGACGGGCGCGTGAAGCTGCCGTCGCGCAGTTCGGGGAAGAGCGCCAGGATTTCCTCGCGCGCGGCCTCGCCTGCCATGTCCAGCGCGGTCCGGCCGGGATGCAGCGATTCAGTTTCCGCGCCGTTCGACCAGACAACCTGGTGGTCGTCGAACAGGAAGTGGACATAGGTCACGCCTTCCAGGTCCTGCGCGATGTCGATGCCGTCCACCAGCAGAAGCTGCTTGGCGGCGACCAGCACCTCGTTCGTGCCGAACATCTTCTGCGCGATCTTCGAACGGACCAGGACCCGGTGCTGGGGCGACACGATCAGGTCGGCCGAAGGCGTGCCCGCCCCCAGCGCGCCCGCGCGGATGCGGATGGGGCGCAGGTGGGGTGCGGCCTCGAACTCGGCCCGGGTCATGACGCGGCGGCCCACCCAGCGGAGGGGCTGCAGGCCCGCATCGCGGGTGCGCACCAGATCGCCCACGGACAACTCGCCCGCCGGGACGGGGCCGGCTTCCGTCTCGATCAGCGCGTCGGCGCCGAAGCACAGCACGCCCGTGTTCGTCGCATCCAGCGCCACGCCCGCGACTGCCGTGCCGCTGTTCCGGATCGCCAGGTCCAGCGTGGGCAGGCCGTTCTGGCCGCCCAGCATGGTCAGCCGCCCGTCGGCCTGGTCGGCGCGCAGCCAGGCCAGCGGGTTGTTGAACTGCTGGCTCGGGTTGGCCTGGTTCCACAGCGCCAGGTTGGCGGCGTTGTAATAGGTCGAGAGATCGACGAAATCGCGGCTCAGCAGGTCGCTGCCGGTGTTGAAGTCCTCGATCGAGTCGCCTGCACCCGCGACGAATGTGTCGCGGCCCGCGCCGCCGAACAGCAGGTCGCTGCCCTCGCCGCCGTTCAGGAAGTCGTCGCCGTTGCCGCCGACCAGCGTATCCGCGCCGAGTCCCCCGACGAGCGAGTCGCTGCCCTCGCCGCCGACCAGCGAGTCGTCGCCCGCGTCGCCCTGCAGCGTGTCGTTGCCGAAGCCGCCGAGGATCGTGTCATTGCCCTCTCCGCCCGACAGCAGGTCCGCACCGCCCTGCGTCTCGGTGCCGAGGCTGTCGTCGCCGTAGATCACGTCCGCACCCGCGCCGCCCTGGACGGTATCGGCCCCCAGCCCGCCGGTTACGGTGTCATTGCCCGCGCCTGCGACGACCGAGTCGTTGCCGGTGCCCGCGTCGATGCTGTCGGCACCGCCCAGGCTGTCGGTGCCAAGGGTATCGTCGCCGAAGATCCGGTCATCGCCCGCGCCGCCCTGGATGGTGTCGGCCCCCAGTCCCCCGATCACCGTATCGTTGCCGAAGCCCGCGACGACCGAGTCGTTCCCGATGCCCGCGTCGATCGAATCCGCCCCGCCCAGTGGGTCGGTGCCCAGGGTGTCGTCGCCATAGATGGTGTCGGCGCCCGTGCCGCCATTCAGCGTGTCCAGCCCGGTGCCGCCGATCAGCAGGTCGTTGCCGCCGCCGCCGAAGAGCTGGTCGTTGCCCGCACCGCCATCCAGCGAGTCGTTCGCGCCATCGTCCACCGTTGCGCTGGTGTAGCCGTAAAGCGAGTCGTCGCCGTCGCCGCCGCGGATCGAGTCGGCCCCGGCGCCCCCCCAGACGGTGTCGTTGCCGAGACCGGCGCGGATGAAGTCGTCGTTGCCGGCCGCGCCAGGCAGGATCGCGTCGTTGTTGTCGACGCGGTCGCCGTCAATGTCGCCGGTGTAGGATCCTGCAACGATGCTGTCGTTGGCGTCAGTGCCGTCCACGTAACCGTCACGGAAGCCCGCAAGGTTTGTGCGGGAAGCCGACAAGCTAGAGAAGCTCGACGAATAGTTCGACGTGGCTCCGGTTGTAAGCGCCGGCAACTGGACACTGACAATAGGGAGCTCGGAAAGCTGCTGCTCACCGGTTCCCGTGCTCGTGGTCCGGGGCGGAAGCATGAAGACGTTTCCGCTTGTGTCCTGGACAAGCCTGATCTGGGCCGTAATCGCCCGGGTGGTCGTGGCATCCACCCTCTGGATGACGGTGACATTCTGAACCAGCACGCCGATGTCCAGCCGATGGGCCTGGGTCGTGTCACCAAGAGTATACCTGATGGTTTCGGTCGAGCCGTTGTGGTCGAAGCCCACCGAGCCATCGTTGTTGTCGTCGTTCAGCGTGATGCGCGTACTGGTGGTATAAAGTGGTACTGAAGACGTGCCGAAGGCTCTGCCCACCAGCGGTGCGTAGGTCTCGGCACCTGCGACCTGCTCGTTGGTATCCATCTCGGTCAGCCGACCGAGGTACAAGCCCGGATAGGTAACGCTTGCCATCTGTATCTCACTCCGTTCTGCAATGATCCTGCGAACGGGTCAGATCTGGCCATATCGCGCGCGCTCGCGTGCACGCCAAGGCAGGAAGCCGGCGTGGGCAGGGAGTCGGCATTATCGATACAAGGCACATGTCGCATTCCGTCCGCATCTTGGCTGCAGGCGACGAACAGGAACGCGAACCGATGCGGAACGTCAGGCGATCCGCGGGACACCAACAACATACAGACTGCTAACCGCCGAGGCGGCTGAATCGTCGGGCTTCAAACCCGTTAAAGTAGTTTAGCAAGAAAAAGGTTCCCTGCAAAGTTGCATGACCCGTCATGGCGAGTGACCTTGCGGCGGGTTGTGCCTCTGCCGCCCTTGCCCTTGCGCGGGTGCCGCCCTAAGAGCCTGCCGTTCGATCCTGCTGACTGGGGGGCTATCTGGATGCCGCTTCTGGTGATGAAATTCGGCGGCACCTCGGTGGCCGACCTCGACCGCATCGCGAATGCCGCCCGAAAGGTGCAGCGCGAGGTCGAGCGGGGCTATGACGTCATCGTCATCGTCAGCGCCATGTCGGGCAAGACCAACGAGCTCGTGGGCTGGGTCGAGGGCACCTCGCGCCTGTATGACGCGCGGGAATACGACGCGGTCGTCGCCTCGGGCGAGAACGTGACCGCCGGGCTCATGGCGCTGCGGCTGCAGGAAATGGGCGTGCCCGCGCGCAGCTGGCAGGGCTGGCAGGTGCCGATCAACACCACCGACCAGCACGGCGCGGCCCGGTTCGTGTCGATCCCGCGCGCCAACATCGATCAGAAATTCGCCGAAGGCATGAAGGTCGCGGTGGTCGCGGGCTTCCAGGGGATCGGCCCGGACGGGCGCATCACCACGCTGGGCCGCGGCGGCTCGGACACCACGGCGGTCGCCTTCGCCGCCGCCTTCGGGGCGGAACGCTGCGACATCTATACCGACGTGGACGGCGTCTACACGACCGACCCCCGCATCAGCGACAAGGCGCGCAAGCTCGACCGCATCGCCTTCGAGGAGATGCTGGAACTGGCCTCGTTGGGCGCCAAGGTGCTGCAGACGCGCTCGGTCGAGCTGGCGATGCGCTTCAACGTGCGCCTGCGGGTGCTGTCGTCCTTCGAGGATACCGACGAAACCAGCGGCACGCTGGTCTGTGCTGAGGATGAAATCATGGAATCCAAGGTTGTTTCCGGCGTCGCCTATTCGCGCGACGAGGCCAAGATCACGCTGGTCACGGTCGAGGACCGTCCCGGCATCTCGGCCGCCATCTTCGAGCCGCTGGCCGAGGCGGGCGTCAACGTGGACATGATTGTCCAGAACATCTCGGAACGCGACTACGAGGATCACCCCGGCGCCGTGACCGACATGACCTTCTCGGTGCCGGTCAACCAGGTGGAACGCGCCCGCAAGGCGATGGAACAAGCCCGCGCCAACGGCAAGATCGCCTATGACGATCTGGCGGTGGACACGGACGTGGCCAAGGTCTCGGTCGTGGGGATCGGGATGCGGTCGCATGCAGGCGTCGCCGCGCGCATGTTCCGGGCACTTGCCGACGAGAACGTCAACATCAAGGTCATCTCAACCAGCGAGATCAAGATTTCGGTGCTGATCGACCGCAAGTATATGGAACTGGCCGTGCAGGCACTGCATGATGCCTTCGAGCTGGAAAAGGCCTGATTGACGCGCGTCGGTCACGGCACGCTCGTGATCGCGGAAAGGAACGCGCCACCCATGCCCGAGCGGACGGACAGCGAATCGCGGAAGCTGCTGAAGCGGCTGCGGGACACGCTGGCTGCCCCCGGCGACGGGCAGGCGCGGCTGGACAGCATTACCCATCACATCGCGGATTCGATGGGAACGCAGGTCTGCTCGATCTACCTGTTCCGCGACCCCGACACGCTGGAGCTTTGTGCGACAGAGGGGCTGCACCGGCAGGCCGTGCACCAGACCCGGCTGCGGCTGGGCGAAGGGCTGGTCGGCCGCGTGGCCCGCACCGGACGCGCGATCAACACGGCGAACGCGCCCTCGGAACCCGGCTTCCGCTACATGCCCGAAACGGGCGAGGAGATCTTCCCTTCGTTCCTGGGCGTGCCGATCCAGAGGGTCGGGGAAAAGCTCGGGGTGCTGGTCGTCCAGTCCCGTGATGCGCGCCGGTATTCCGAGGACGAGATCTACGGACTTGAGGTCGTGGCGATGGTGCTGGCCGAAATGGCCGAACTCGGGGCCTTCCTGAGCAACGACGCCCAGCTTTCGGCGCACCGCCTGCCGGCCGTCTTTCGCGGCGTGACGGGGCAGGAGGGCGCGGCCGAGGGGCAGGTCTGGCTGCACGAGCCGCGCGTCGTCATCACCAACCCCGTGGCCGACGACCCCGAAAAGGAACGCGCGCGCCTGGGCGAGGCGGTCGCCATGCTGCGCCAGACCGTGGACGAGATGGTCACCGCCGCCGATCTCACGGGGGGCGACGGCGAGGGCGTGCTGGAAACCTACCGGATGTTCACCCGCTCGCGCAGCTGGCTGCGCCGGATGGAGGAGGACATCGACCTCGGGCTGTCCGCCGAGGCCGCGGTGGAAAAGGAACAGTCCCACGCCCGCGCCAAGCTGGAGGCCACGGCCGACCCTTATCTGCGCGACCGCCTGCACGACCTGGACGACCTGTCGAACCGCCTGCTGCGCATCCTGACGGGGCAGGGGCAGGATACCGGCCTTGCCATGCCCCCGAACCCGATCCTGGTCGCCCGCAACATCGGCCCGGCCGAACTGCTGGAATACGGGCGGGGCCTGCGCGGCGTCGTGCTGGAGGAAGGCTCGGTCGGCAGCCATGCGGCGATCGTCGCGCGCTCGCTGTCGATCCCGCTGGTGATCCATGCCGCGCGCATCACGGCCGAGGCGTTGAACGGCGACCCGATCCTGGTTGATGGCGACACGGGCGTCGTCCACCTGCGCCCCGAGGACACCGTCGCCGCCGCCTTCCGCGACAAGATTGCCATGCAGGCCGAGGCGCAGAAGCGTTACGCGGGCCTGCGCGACCTGCCTGCCACTGCCACCTGCGGCACCACCGTCCGGCTGCTGATGAACGCGGGGCTGATGGCCGACCTGCCCAGCCTCGAAGGCTCGGGCGCTGAAGGGGTGGGGCTTTTCCGCACCGAGCTGCAGTTCCTGATCCGCACCCGCGTGCCCAAGCGCAGCGAGCTTGCGGCGCTGTATCGCCGTGTCATGGACAACGCGCGCGGCAAGCCCGTGATCTTCCGCACGCTGGACATCGGCTCGGACAAGGTCCTGCCCTACATGAAGCGCATCGACGAGCCGAACCCGGCGATGGGCTGGCGCGCGATCCGCGTGGGGCTGGAAAAGCGCGGCGTGTTGCAGATGCAGCTGCAGGCCCTGATCCGCGCGGCCGAGGGGCGCGACCTGCATGTCATGTTCCCCTTCATCGCGGATTGCGACGAATATTACGAAGGCCGCGCCATGCTGCTGGCGCAGCTGGAACGCGAAGCGGCGCTGGGCCATGTCCCGCCGACCAGCCTGCGCATCGGCGCCATGCTGGAAACGCCGTCGCTCGCCTTCGCGCCCGACGCCTTCTTCCGCCAATGCGATTTCATTTCCATCGGCGGCAACGACCTCAAGCAGTTCTTCTTCGCCGCCGACCGGGAAAACGAACGGGTTCGCAAGCGCTATGACACGCTGTCGGTGCCCTTCCTGAACCTGGTCGAGATGATCGTGAACCGCTGCGCCGCGCTGGACGTGCCGCTCAGCTTCTGCGGCGAGGACGCGGGCCGGCCGATCGAGGCGACCGTGATGGCCGCCCTGGGGCTGAAGACCCTTTCGATGCGGCCGGCCTCGATCGGGCCGGTCAAGGCGCTGCTGCGCCGCACCGACCTGCGGGCGCTGCACGCGCTGATCGATGCCGAACGGGCGCGCGGCACGACCAACCTGCGTCCCGCGGTGACCCGCTTCCTGGCCGAAGGCTAGTTGCAGGACGTCAGTGCAGCGCCGACAGACCGGATCAGTTCGGGATACATGTCCGGCCCAAGGGGAAGCGCCGAGCCCGCCGGATCGACCACGGCCGTCTTGATGTCATGGCTGTCGAAGACCGTGCGCACCAGGTCGAGGTCGAACTGCGGCTCGGTCAGCGCGCAGGTGACGTCCAGCGCCTCGACCCGCTCGCGCAGTTCGGCGATCCGGGCAGGACCGGGCGGCGAGGCGTCGCTGAGCGCGATGGCCCCCGCGGCGTTCAGGCCGAAGCGGTGTTCGAAATACTGGTAGGCGTCGTGGAAGACGATGAAGCGCAGGTCCTGCACCGAGGCCAGCGCGGCGCGCGTGTCGGCCATGGCCCAGTCGATCTCGGCCGCCCCCGCCGTGGCATTGGCGCTGTAGTCGGCCGCGTGTTCGGGGTCGAGGTCGGACAGGGCCTTGGCGATCAGGGGCAGCCAGATCTTGCCGTTCTCGGGATCAAGCCAGGCATGGGGATCGATCGCCGCATGGCCGTGATCATGATCATGATCGTGGTCCTCCTCGCCGGTGCCGGGGTGATGGTCGCCATGGTGCTCGTGCGGCTCGAAGGTCGCGCCGGTGCGGGCGGCCAGGGTGATCGTGCCGGGCTGTTCCAGCAGCCGCAGCCGCTGCGCCCCCTGCGCCAGCGAGGTCAGCGGGCGGTCCATCCAAGGTGACAGTTGCGGCCCGATCTTGATGACGATCTGCGCGTCCCGCAGCTTGCGGGCGTCCGATGGCTTCAACGCATAGAAATGCGGCGAGGCGCCCGCTGGGATCAGCAGCTCGGGCTCTCCCACGCCCTCCATCACCCGCGACACCAGCGAATGGACGGCGGCGATGTCGGTCACGACGCGGGGCGGCTCGGCCCAGGCGGGCAGGACGACGGAAGCCAAGGCCACGGCAAGAAGGGATCGCAACAATTCTTCGGCTCCGCTCTGGATCAAGCGGCATCGTTATAGTATAACGTATTAAGCGTCAACAATGAGAGGGGCGGCCATGCATGACCACGCCCATTGCATCGCCAAGGCCTTGGCCCATGTCGATGCGACCTGCGCCGAGGATGGCCTGCAGATGACACCGGTGCGCCGCCGCGTCCTGCAGATCCTGCTGGAAGGGCACCGTGCCCTTGGCGCCTACGAGATCCTGGACCGGCTGCGCGCCGAGGGCTTGGGCAGCCAGCCCCCGGTTGTCTATCGGGCGCTGGACTTCCTGATCCGCGCGGGCTTTGCCCACCGGATCGAGACGCTGAACGCCTTTGTCGCCTGCACCGAGGACACGCCCGGCCATGCGCCGGCCTTCCTGATCTGCCGCCAGTGCCGCCGCGTGATCGAGACGCCGGCCGAGCCCGCGGGCGGGCAGCTCAGGCGCGCGGCCGAGGGCGCGGGCTTCTCGATCGAAAGTGCCGTCCGCGAGGCCGAGGGGCTTTGCGCCGAATGCCGGGCCGCCGCGTGACAGGCGGGGGCGCACCGCTGGTGACGCTTGCGGGCGTATCGGTTGCCCTTGGTGGCCAGTCCATCCTGTCGGGCATCGACCTGTCGATCCGGCGGGGCGAGATCGTGACGGTCGTGGGGCCGAACGGGTCCGGCAAGACCACGCTGATGCGCACGATCATCGGCGCAGTCCCGCCCACGGCGGGCCGGATCACGCGGGCGCCGGGGCTGCGGCTCAGCTATGTGCCGCAGCGGCTGGCGATCGACCCGACCATGCCCATGACCCTTGCCGGCTTCATGAACCTGCCGCGCCGCCGCGATGCGGCCGTGGTCGCCTCCGCGCTGGAGCGGGCGGGGCTGGCGGGGTTGCAGGCCCGCCCGCTGGCCGCGCTGTCCGGCGGGCAGATGCAGCGGGCGCTTCTGGCCCGCGCGCTGCTGAACGATCCGGACCTGCTGATCCTCGACGAGGGCACTGCCGGGCTGGACCAGCCAGGGGTGGCGTCCTTCTATGAACGGATCGAGCAGGTGAACCGCGACACCGGCTGCGCCGTGCTGATGGTCAGCCATGACCTGCAGGTGGTGATGCGCGCCTCGGACCACGTCATCTGCCTGAACGGCCATATCTGCTGCGAAGGCACGCCCGAGAGCGTCTCGCTGTCCCCAGCCTACCTCGGGCTGTTCGGGGGGGCGGGCGGGGCGCTGGCGCTTTATCGCCACCATCACACCCATAGCCATGACGACGGCCAGCCCTGCGCGGGCCACACCCACGAGGACGCGGCCTGATGCTGGACGACTTCATGCTGCGCGCGGCCCTGGGCGCGATCGGCCTTGCGCTGGCCTGCGCGCCCTTGGGCTGCTTCGTCGTCTGGCGGCGCATGGCCTATTACGGTGACGCCACCGCGCACGCCGCCCTGCTGGGGGTGGCGCTGTCGCTGGCCTTGGTTCTGCCACTGTTTCCGGCAGTGATCGTCGTGGCCCTGGTGATGGCCGCGGTCGTGGCGGGGCTGGCCGGGCGGCAGTCAGTGGACACGATGCTCGGGGTGCTGTCGCACGGGGCGCTGGCGGCCGGGATGGTGGCGGTCAGCTTCGTGCAGGGTGTGCGGACGGACCTTTCCGCCTATCTGTTCGGGGACATCCTGTCGGTGTCGGCAGTGGACCTCGGCCTGATCTGGGGCGGGGCGGGGCTGGTCGCCGCGCTGATCGCTTGGCGCTGGTCCGCGCTGCTGCTGTCCACCCTGTCGCCCGAGATGGCGGTGGCCGACGGCATCCGCCCGCGCGCCGAGCAGTGGGTGCTGAACATCGCGCTGGCCCTGGTCGTCGCAGCCGGCATCCGCGTCGTCGGCGCGCTGCTGGTCAGCGCCATGCTGATCATCCCCGCCGCCGCCGCCCGGCCGCTGGCGCGCTCGCCTGAGGCGATGGTCGCCGCGACCGCGCTGATCGGATCGGCCGCAGGGCTGCTTGGATTGGGCGCGGCCTTCCGGCTGGACACGCCCACCGGCCCCACCATCGTCTGCGCCGCCGTGGCGATCTTCGCCGCCGTGACGACGCTGCGCCTGACGGTCCGGCGCCGTCCCGCCTGACCCCGTTTTTTCCGTGACGCCACGTTCCCGGGCACGCCTATACTGCGCGCAGGGAGAGGTCGAATCATGGAGACACGCCCTCACGCCGACCGCGTGATCGAGCGGACCCACGCGTCCAATGACCTGACGCCGCTGACGGCAAGCTGGCGGCGCTCGGCGCTGCGGCATGGGCTGGACCCGGCGCAACCCATCCGCGCGCGCAGGCTGACGGCGGCGGAACTGGCCGCCCGGCGCGAGGCGATGGAACACTTCCTGTCGGTCGCAGCGCAGCCGGTGGACGAGCTTTGCCGCATCGTCAGCGGATCGGGCTGCGCGGTGCTGCTGACGGATGCGGACGGTATCCTTCTGGACCGCCGCGCCTCGGCCGCCGATGCGCCCGTCTTCGACGCCTGGGCGCTGGCCCCCGGGGCCGACTGGTCCGAGGCCGCGCAGGGCACGAACGGCGTCGGCACCTGCCTGGCGGAAGGGCGCGGGGTCATCATCCACCGTGACCAGCATTTCCTGTCCGCCAACACGGGGATGAGCTGCATCGACGCCCCGATCCACGGCCCCGAGGGCCAGATCATCGCGGCGCTGGACGTGTCCAGCGCCCGGGCCGACGCAACCGAGGCGATGAACACCCTGATCGCCGCCATGGTCGCCCAGTCCGCCCGCGCCATCGAGGCCGCCTGGTTCCGCGCGGCCTTTCCCGACGCGCGCATCGTGGTGGCGGGCGAGGGGGTCGAGGCATTGGTCGCCGTGGACGGCGATGACCTCGCCATCGGCGCGACCCGCGCCGCCCGCCGCGCGCTGGGACTGCCGAAGACCGGTGCGCTGAAGCCGCGCCCGCTGTCGGACCTTCTGGCCGAGTCGCTGGATCGCGACGGCGGCTTCGGCCGCGCCGAGCGTGCCGCCGTGGTCCAGGCGCTTTCCCGCGCGGACGGGAACGTCACCGCGGCCGCCCGCGCCTTGGGCGTGGGCCGCGCCACGCTGTACCGGCGGATGAGCCGGCTGGGGATCGCGCCCGTTCAGGGCGCGTCTCGGAAGTGAGACAGTCGGGCGGGGCGATATCCGTCCCGTGAGTTGACCGACAGCGTGCGGCTTCGCACGATATGGCCGTCCGGAAACGAGGAGCCGGGCGGCATTCCTGGGGAGGAGACACCATGCCCAACGACCAGACGCATGAATTCAAGGGCGTCAGCGCCATGCCCTTCGCGGCGCGTTATGACAACTTCATCGGCGGCAAGTGGGTTGCGCCGAACGCGGGCCGCTACTTCGACAACACCACGCCGATCACCGGCGCGAAGATGAGCGAGATCGCGCGGTCGGACGAAACCGACATCAACCTCGCGCTGGACGCTGCCCATGCCGCCGCCGATGCTTGGGGCCGCACCAGCCCGCAGGAACGCTCGCGGGTCCTGCTGAACATCGCCGACCGGATGGAGGCGAACCTCGAACTGCTCGCCACCGCCGAGACCTGGGACAACGGCAAGCCGATCCGCGAGACGATGGCCGCCGACATCCCGCTGTCGATCGACCACTTCCGCTACTTCGCGGGCGTGCTGCGCGCGCAGGAAGGCTCGCTGTCCCAGATCGACGACAACACCGTCGCCTATCACTTCCACGAGCCGCTGGGCGTGGTGGGCCAGATCATCCCGTGGAACTTCCCGATCACGATGGCCTCGTGGAAGCTGGCGCCGGCGCTGGCCGCAGGGAACTGCGTGGTGCTGAAGCCCGCCGAACAGACGCCGGGCAGCATCATGGTGCTGATGGACCTGATCGCCGACCTGCTGCCGCCGGGTGTGCTGAACGTCGTCAACGGCTTCGGGCTGGAAGCCGGCAAGCCGCTGGCCTCGTCCAAGCGCATCGCCAAGATCGCCTTCACCGGCGAAACCTCGACTGGCCGGCTGATCATGCAATATGCCGCCGAGAACCTGATCCCGGTGACGCTGGAACTGGGCGGCAAGTCCCCGAACGTCTTCTTCGCCGATGTCGCGCGCGAGGATGACGATTTCTTCGACAAGGCGCTGGAAGGCTTCGCCATGTTCGCGCTGAACCAGGGCGAGGTCTGCACCTGCCCGTCGCGCGCGCTGGTTCAGGAGTCGATCTACGAGCGGTTCATGGAAAAGGCCGTGAAGCGTGTCGAGGCGATCAAGCAGGGCGACCCGCGCGCAAACGACACCATGATCGGGGCGCAGGCGTCGAAGGAACAGCACGACAAGATCCGGTCCTACTTCGACATCGGCCGGGGCGAGGGCGCCGAGGTGCTGACCGGGGGTGACGTGGCAGACCTCGGGGGGGAACTCTCCTCGGGCTACTACATCAAGCCGACGATCTTCTCCGGCAACAACAAGATGCGGATCTTCCAGGAGGAGATCTTCGGCCCCGTGGTGTCGGTCACGACCTTCAAGGACGAGGCCGAGGCGCTGGAGATCGCGAACGACACGCTCTACGGCCTCGGCGCGGGCGTGTGGAGCCGTGACGCGAACACCTGCTATCGCATGGGCCGCGGCATCAAGGCGGGCCGGGTATGGGTGAACAACTACCACGCCTATCCGGCGCACGCGGCCTTCGGCGGCTACAAGCAGTCGGGCATCGGGCGCGAAACGCACAAGATGATGCTGGACCACTACCAGCAGACCAAGAACATGCTGGTCAGCTACTCGCCGTCGAAGCTCGGCTTCTTCTGAGAACCTTGGGTTCGTGAAGCCACCGGCCCGTCGCAGCAATGCGGCGGGCCCTTTCGCTTGGCGTGCGGCATGGCGCGATCGTCACGGAACGCCTGGCCTTCGGCGCAGTTGTCTGGAAGCAGTGCATCCGGAGAAATGGCGATGGACGACGAACGCGTATGGAAGTTCGAGGAAAGCCTGTGGCGCGCCAGCGAGGAACGTTATCATGAGCGGGTCGATCCCGACTGCGTGATGGCGCTGAGCCAGGAGCCCTGGCTGTTCACCGGCAATGACGCCGTGGAGGCTGTCAGTCACACCCCCGCCTGGGAGCAGGTTTCCTTTTCGCGGCAGGACGTGCGCCGCTCGCAGGAGGGGCTGATCGCCATCGCCTATCAGGTGGCCGTGGCCAAGGGCGACACGCGGTTTTCGGCCGCCTGCACCTCGGTCTACCGCCGCCGCGCGCATGACGACTGGACCGTCGTCCAGCATACCCAGATCGCCCTTGATCCCCAGCAGGAGAATGCACGATGACCGACGACGCCAAGATCGAGGCCCGCTTCTGGAAGTCGCTCGCCGCCGAACGCGTGATGATGCTGGGCGTGGACGGGATCGAGGACGGCTTTGCCCGCCCGATGATTGTCCAGATCGACGAGGAACGCTCGCCCCTGTGGTTCTTCACCTCGAGCGAGAACCACATCGTCGAGGCGCTGAACCAGGGCCGCCGGGCCATCGCCACCTTCGCGGACAAGGGCGAGCTTTACGCCTCGATGCAGGGCAGCCTCAGCCTCTCGCAGGACCGGGCCATGATCGACAGGCTGTGGAACCCGCAGGTCGCCGCCTGGTACGAGGAGGGCAAGGACGACCCCAAGCTGCGGCTGCTGCGCTTTGACGCGGAGCGCGCCGAGATCTGGCTGGACGGGTCGAGCCTTGTCGCCGGGATCAAGTCGCTGCTGGGGGTGGACCCCAAGCAGGACTACAAGGACGACAAGGCCACCGTGTCGCTTTGATGCGCAGGGGACGGGCCGCTCAGGCCCGCCGCCCGATCCCCAGGATCTGGTACAGGATCAGTGCCGCCAGCGTGGCCGTGCCGATCCCGCCGATGGCAAAGCCGCCGACCGAGAACGAGAAGTCGCCCGACCCGAAGATCAGCGTCACACCGACCGTGAACAGGTTCCGCGGGTCCGAGAAATCGACCTTGTTGTCCACCCACAGCCGGATCATCGCCGCCGCGATCAGGCCGAAGACCGCCACGCCCAAGCCGCCCAGCACCGGCGCCGGGATGGTGCGCAGCAAGGCGCCGAACTTGGGCGAGAAGCCCAAGGCGATGGCGATGAAGGCCGCGATGACGAAGACCAGCGTGGAAAACACCTTGGTCACGGCCATGACGCCCATGTTTTCCACATAGGTCGTGACGCCCGTGCCGCCGCCCGCGCCCGACACCATCGTGGCGATGCCGTCGCCGATGAAGCCGCGTCCGATATAGGGGTCCATGTTCTGCCCGGTCATGCCACCGATGGCCTTGATGTGGCCCAAGTTCTCGGCCACCAGGATCAACGCGACCGGGGCGATCAGCATCATGGCCGAGGGTTCGAAGGTCGGGCTGTGGAAGGCGGGAGTTCCGAACCATGGCGCAGCCGCCAGTTCCGTGAAGTCGATGGCGGGCAGAAGCCCGAGGCCGTTGCCCAGCACCAGCACCGCCAGATAGCCGACCGCGATCCCCAGCAGGATCGAGACGCGCCGCAGCGCGAGCCGCCCATAGGTGGAAAACAGCGCGACCGACAGCAGCGTCAGCAGCGCGACGCCCGTATGCGCCCCCGTCCCCTGAATGCCCTGCACGCCGACCGATGCGAGGTTCAGGCCGATAGCCGCCCCGATGGCGCCGGTCACGGCAGGGGGCATCAGGCGCTCGATCCAGCCCGTGCCGGTCGCCATGACCAGCAGGCCGATCAGTGTATAAAGCGCGCCTGCCGCGATGATCCCGCCAAGGGCCGGACCGATGTTGAGGTTCGGGCCGCTGCCCGCATATCCGCTGGCCGCGATCACCACCGCGATGAAGGCAAAGGACGAGCCGAGGTAGCTGGGCACCCGCCCCCCGGTGCAGAGAAAGAAGATCAGCGTCCCGATGCCGGAGAACAGGATCGCGAGGTTCGGGTCGAAGCCCATCAGCAGCGGCGCAAGGATGGTCGAGCCCGACATCGCCACCAGGTGCTGCACCCCCATGGGGATCGCGGTCCCCCAGGGCAGTCGCTCATCCGGCAGGACGACCGCATTGCGCGTCACCGGCCAACGGGGAAAATAGCTCATTCTTCTGGTCCATCCTGGGTGCGGCGCCGTCCCCGCCTGCGTCCTCGCGCCTGTTTCCAGCGCACCGGGACGGGCAGGGAGCCTGCGGCGTCATGCACCGGCACCTGCGCCCGCGCAAGGCCACCGGACCAAAGGAAAAGGGGCATCGCAGGGATGCCCCCTTGAAGGCAGACCGCCCGCCAGGGTGGCGGGCCGTGGGGCAATCACCAGGCGGGGATGACCGCCCCTTCGTATTTCGTCTCGATGTATTCCTTGATCTCGGGCGAGTGATAGACCTCGACCAGAGTCTTGACCCAAGGCTGCTCCTCGTCGCCCTTGCGGACGGCGATCACGTTCGCATAGGGGCTGTCGGCCTTTTCCATCGCAATGGAATCCTCGCGCGGGCTGATCCCGGCGGCCAGCGCGAAGTTCGTGTTGATGACGGCCGCATCGGCGTCTTCCAGCGCACGGGGCAGCTGGGCCGCGTCAAGCTCGCGGAACTTCAGGTTCTTCGGGTTCTCGGTGATGTCCAGCACCGTCGGCACCAGGCCCGCGTCGGGGTTCACCTTGATCACGCCCTCGTCGGCCAGCACCAGCAGCGCGCGGCCGCCGTTGGTCGGGTCGTTCGGGATGGCGACATTGGCGCCCTCGGGCAGTTCGTCCAGCGACTTCAGCTTGCTGGAATAGACGCCCATGGGGGTGGTGATGGTCTTGGCGACGACTACCAGGTCAAAGCCCCGGTCCTTGATCTGGTTTTCCAGGAAGGGGACGTGCTGGAAGCTGTTGGCGTGGAGGTCGCCGTCGGCCAGCGCCGTGTTCGGCACGACATAGTCCGAGAACTCGACCACGTCGATGTTCAGGCCTTTCGCAGCGGCCAGCGGAACGATCTGTTCCATGATCTCGGCGTGCTCGCCGGGGGTGACGCCGACCTTGATGTCCTCGGCGGCGGCCATTCCGGCGCTCAGCGCCAGCGCGGCAGCGATCAGTCGCAGCATGGGTTGCTCCTTGAGATTAAAGTCCACGGTCCTTGGCGGCGCGGTGGTCCAGCCTGCGGGCGATCCATTCGCCGAAGGACTGCACCGCCTGCACCAGAACGATCAGGATCACGACCACCGCCAGCATCACGTCCGGCATGAAGCGCTGGTAGCCGTAGCGGATGCCGAGGTCGCCCAGGCCCTCGCCGCCGACCGCGCCGACCATGGCCGAGTAGCCGATCAGGCTGACAATGGCGAGGGTGAGGCCCAGCACGATGCCGGGCAGCGCCTCGGGCAGCAGCACCTTGGAGATGATCTGGCCGGGGGTGGCGCCCATGGCGCGGGCGGCCTCGATCAGCCCGCCCTCGACCTCGCGGACCGCGGTTTCGACGATACGGGCGATGAAGGGGGCTGCGGCCAGCGTCAGCGGCACGATGGCCGCCGTGGTGCCGATGGACGTGCCCGCGATCATGCGGGTGAAGGGGATGATCGCCACCACGAGGATGATGAAGGGGATCGACCGCAGCGCGTTCACCACCAGCCCCAGTACGCTGTTGGTAAGGGGCGCCGACAGCAGCTCGCCGCGTTTCGAGGTCGCCAGGAACACGCCCAGCGGCAGGCCCAGCACCGTGCCGATCAGGCCCGAGACGACGACCATGTAGATCGTCTGCAGCGTCGCTTCCCAGAGGATGGGGATCAGGTTAGCCGACATGGCCCAGCACCTCCGTCCGCAGGTCATGGGCGTGCAGGTATTCCTGCGCGCGAGGCAGCGCCTCGGCGGGCACCTGCACGGTCAGGTTGCCGAAGGGGCGGCCGTCGATCTCCTCGATGGAGCCGCCGAGGATGCTGGCGTCGATGCCGAGTTCCGCGCCAAGGCGCGACAGCACCGGATGGGTGGCGCTGTCGCCGGCGAAGGTGATCCGCAGGATGGCAGGCCCGTCGCCGCCGGGCACGATCCGCCGGGCGATGAAGCCGGGCAGCACCGTCCCGGTCACGCCCGACAGGAAGCTGCGGGTGACGGGGTCCTGCGGGTTGGCGAAGATGTCGTAGGTCTCGCCGGTCTCGACGATGCGGCCGGCTTCCATCACCGCGACATGGTGGCAGATGTCGCGGACCACGGCCATCTCGTGGGTGATCAGCAGGATCGTCAGGCCAAGCTCGCGGTTGATGTCGCGCAGAAGCGCGAGGACCGCCTGCGTCGTTTCGGGGTCGAGCGCGCTGGTCGCCTCGTCCGACAGCAGGACCTTGGGCTCGGTGGCAAGCGCCCGGGCGATGCCGACGCGCTGCTTCTGCCCGCCCGAAAGCTGCGCCGGATAGCGGTCGGCCAGCGCGCCGAGGCCCACAAGGTCGATCAGGCGGGCAACACGGCGGTCGATCTCGGGGCGTGCGATGCCCGCGATCTCCAGCGGCAGGGCCACGTTGCCGCGCACGGTGCGGTTCGCGAGCAGGTTGAAGTGCTGGAAGATCATGCCGACGTCGCGGCGCAGGGTCCGCAGCTCGCGCGCGGTCGCGGTGGTGACGTCGCGGCCCAGGACCTCGACCCGGCCGGACGAGGCGCGTTCCAGCCCGTTGACCAGCCGCAGCAGCGTGGACTTGCCCGCCCCCGAGCGGCCGATGACGCCGGTGATCCCGCCCGCCTGCACGTCCAGGCTGACGCGGTCCAGCGCGGCGACCGGGCCCCCGCGCTGGGGCCAGGTCTTGCTGACCTCGCGGAAGGTGATGGCGGCTTGGGACGGGGCAGTGTTCATGGGCGGTGAGGTATCGGGACTGACCACAGGCTTCAATGGCCGCAGGCGCGGCAAGGGGCGAAAAGGACGCCATTCACCATGCCCTGATGGCAGAACGGAACGCCGTGCCTGCCGTCGCGGCAAATCCCCTGAACTTTCCGCATTTGCCACAAGGCGCGGAAGTTTCTTCCGTCCGGGTCGACCGCCTTGCCATTCCTGCGGACGATTTTCCGGAACACCTCCGGCCGGCTGCCATTGGCGCAAGTCCGCCTGCCCCGGAGTTCCGGGGCAGGCGGACAGGGTCAACTTTCCGCGCTTCCTTCCAGATCAAACAGCGAGCGGTACTGGCGCGGCTGCGAGCGCAGGTACTGCTCGGGTGCACGGACCCTTGCCCCCAGGTGGGCGGCGGCGTGCCAGGGCCAGCGGGGATCGTACAGGATCGTGCGTGCCAGCCCGATCATGTCCGCGTCGCCCGTGCCGATGATCGCCTCGGCCTGTTCGTAGTCGGTGATCAGACCCACGGCGACGACCGGCATCTTCACCGCCTGCTTGACCGCGCGGGCCAGCGGCACCTGGTAGCTGGGACCGACGGGGATCTGCTGGCGCGGGTTCAGCCCGCCGCTGGACACATGGATCGCGTCGCAGCCCCGCGCTTCCAAAGCCTGCGCCAGTGCGACGGTCTGATCGATGTCCCAGCCGCCCTCGACCCAGTCCGTGCCCGACACGCGCACCGAGACGGGGCGGTCCGCCGGAAAGGCCTCGCGCACCGCGTCGAAGACCTCCAGCGTCAGGCGCATCCGGTTTTCAGGGCTGCCGCCGTAGTTGTCCGTGCGCCGGTTCGACAAGGGCGACAGGAACTGGTGCAGCAGGTAGCCGTGGGCGGCGTGAATCTGCACCGCCTCGATGCCCAGCCGTCCTGCCCGGCGCGCGGCGTCGCCAAAGGCGGTACGGACCCGCTCGATCCCCGCGCGGTCCAGCGCGGTGGGCGGGTTCTCTCCATCGGCAAAGGGCGCCGGGCTGGCCGACACGGTCTGCCAGCCGTTCGCGTGATCGGGCGCGATCTGGCGGCCGCCCTTCCACGGCAGGTCGGTCGAGGCCTTGCGCCCGGCATGGGCCAGCTGGATCGCGATGGGCATGTCGGACCAGCGCCGCACGCTTTCCAGCGTTCGCGCCATGGCCTGCTCGGTCTCGTCGGACCAAAGACCCACGTCGCCATAGGTGATGCGGCCTTCGGGCTCGACCGCCGTGGCCTCGATCGTCAGCAGCCCCGCGCCGGACAGGGCAAGGTGGCCCAGGTGGATCAGGTGCCAGTCGGTCATGCAGCCGTCCTGCGCCGAATAGGTGCACATCGGCGCGATGACGATGCGGTTGGACAGCTTGAGCTTGCCCACGGTCAGCGGGCTGAACAGGCGGGATGTCATGCGGCGGTTTCCTTCTTTGCCTTGGCAACAGCGTTGAGCCCGGATCGTTCCCGGTGCAAGCCTGCATGGCAGGGCTGCGGCTGGCGCAGTTGTTCCGCGCTCGGTTCGCACTATGTTCCCGCACCATGGATGGATCCACCGCACACATGACCTGGGCCGCGCAGGAGGTCTCGGGGCCGCCGCTGCTGGCCGGCTTCGAATGCGGCCGCCTGCACTGGAACGGCCACGACCTGCTTCACTCGACCGGCCACCTGCCCGACGGCCGGATGCAGCACCATTATGCCACGGCCGTGGCCGAGGGCGCGTCGGGCGCGCGCGACGGCCTGTCCTGGCGCCACGATGTCGTGGAACGTGTCCGTGCCGTGCCGGACGGCTTCCCGGTGATCTGGGACTTCGCGCATTTCGACCTGCCGCCGCGTCCGGCGCAGCACGCGCTGGCCTGCGCCATGGCGCTGCCGCCGAATTCCTGGGCCATCGCCGTCAACGAGCCCTCGGTCGGTCGCCGGGTGTCGGGCATCATCCGCTCGCGCGCGGTCAAGGCGGCGCTGCGGATGATGACCACGGTGGCGATGCTGCCGGATCGGCCGCGCTTCGCGACCTGCGACCCCTTCCATCACCTGCATCCCGAGGTCTTCCGCGCCACCGACCAGCTGGTCGCCAGCGGGCTGATCGAGATGGTGGGCATCAACTACTATCCCCACCATGCCATCGAGCCGCTGCACCATGTCCTGCGTGTCGTGGCCGACCGCTGGCGGCTGCCGGTGATGATCACCGAGACCGGCTGGCACGACGGGCTGCACGCGGCGCACCGGCGCTTTCCCCATATCCACGACCGCTGGGGCTGGCTGGCCCATGTGCGGGCCGAGGTGGAACGCTCGGGCGTGCCGGTCGCGGGGATCTGCTGGTATCCCTGGCTCGACATGCCCGACTGGGGCGACCCGCACCGCGGCCGCTGGCCCTGCGGCTGGCCCGGCCATCAGGCCTGAGATCGGGGACGATACGCCCGGCGTCATTCCTCATGCGCCCCGGCTGGTCTGGTGAAGGGTCAGACGAGGCATCGTCGCAGACGAAGGCCCCGCCGCGACCATCCCGGCGGGGCCTTGTCATTCGTTTCGGCAGGGTCGGTCGCAAACCGGACCCCTGGCAGGATGCGGACCCGAAGGTCCGCGCCCCTTGGGACAGCGTCAGCCTTCGCCCATGCCCTCGGCGGGTTGGGGCGCGGCGCCGGCGCGGACCTTTTCCTCGATCCGGGCGCCGATGCCGGCATCGATCGACTTCCAGTAGTCGAAGGCGCGGCTGAGGACCGGCTCGCGCACGCCGCCCGACAGGCTGCCCGCGACGGTGTTGACCAGGGCCTCACGCTCGGCCTCGCTGAAGACCTCGCGCACCATGGTGCCGGGCTGGCTGAAGTCGTCGTCGCCCTCGCGCAGCGTATAGGCGCTGCGGACCATGTCGCCATCGGCCTGCCAGCCGTTGTCCACGCGGCCCTGCTCGTCCGACCAGGGGCGGTTCGCGCTGTTCGGGGCATAGACGGGGGCCGAGCCGGTGTGCAGGTATTCCATCGGGCCGCCGAACATGTAGGTGTTCACCGGCACCTTCGGCCGGTTCACCGGCAACTGGTGGAAGTTCGCGCCGATGCGGTTCCGCTGCGCGTCGTTATAGGCAAAGGCGCGGCCCTGCAGCATCTTGTCGGGCGACAGGCCGATGCCCGGAACGGTGTTGCCCGGCGAGAAGGCGGCCTGCTCGATCTGGGCGTGGAAGTTTTCCGGGTTCCGGTTCAGCGTCATCCGGCCGACCTTGATCAGCGGATAGTCCCCGTGCGGCCAGACCTTGGTCAGGTCGAAGGGGTTGATGCGGTAGGTCCGGGCGTCCTCATAAGGCATGACCTGGACCGACATCTCCCACGACGGGAAGTCGCCCTTGGCGATGGCGTCGAACAGGTCGCGGCGGTGGAAGTCGGCGTCACGGCCGGACATGAGCGAGGCTTCCTCGTCCGTGAAGAACTTCATGCCCTGATTGGTGTGGAAGTGGTACTTCACCCAGAAGCGGTCGCCGTCCTCGTTCACCCACATGTAGGTGTGCGAGCCGTAGCCGTTCATGTGCCGCCAGGTGCGCGGCAGGCCGCGCGGGCCCATCAGGTAGGTGACCTGGTGCGCGCTTTCGGGGTTCAGCGTCCAGAAGTCCCACTGCATGTGGTTGTCGCGCAGACCGCTGTCGGGCAGGCGCTTCTGGCTGCGGATGAAGTGCGGGAACTTCATCGGGTCGCGCACGAAGAAGATCGGCGTGTTGTTCCCGACGAGGTCATAGTTGCCCTCGGAAGTGTAGAACTTCAGCGAGAAGCCGCGGACGTCGCGCCAGGTGTCGGGGCTGCCCTGCTCGCCGGCCACGGTGGAAAAGCGGGCCAGCATCTCGGTCTGCGCGCCCTTCTGGAACAGCGCGGCCTTGGTGAAGCGCGACACGTCCTCGGTCGTCTCGAAGACGCCGAAGGCGCCCGAGCCCTTGGCGTGGGGCTGGCGCTCGATGGTCTTTTCCCGGTTGAAATGGGCCATCTGCTCAAGGAAATGCACGTCGCTCAGCACGATGGGGCCATCGGCGCCGACGCTCAGGCTGAAGCGGTCGCTGACGGCGGGCGCGCCCGTGGACATGGTCGAGGGGAACTTCGGCTTATCGGAATGATCCGACATAATTATCCTTTCTTCCTTGGTTGGCGCGCATCCTTACAGGGCACGCTCTGCCTTGAAAATGAGTGCGCGCCCGTGACGTGACGGGACCCGCGGCGGGGGCCGCAGTGCATGGACAGCCGCCTTTTGGAAGCAGGCCACGCCTCGCTGGGGATCGCACTCTTTTGCCTTTTTTGCGGGCCGGAGCAAGACCCTTGAGAGGATTTGTCAGGTACTCACGCCAAAGTGGCCCCTTGCTTACGCCGCGTTCAGGCTGCTCAATCCCGCGCTGAAATGGGCGCGGCAAACAACGCGCCTCGGGGTAGGCAGGCCGAAGGCCGCGCAAGGGGGCATGACATGGTGGAACACACGATCTTCGATTACGCGCTGGACCGGAATCCGGCCAACCATGTTCCGCTGTCGCCCCTGTCGTTCATCCAGCGCACGGCGGCGATCTACCCCGATTACCCCGCCGTGTCCTACAACGGCGTCCGCCGAACCTGGGCCGAGACCTATGACCGCACCCGCCGCCTGGCGAGCGCCCTGGCGGGCCGCGGCATCGGCAAGGGCGACACGGTGGCGGTGGTCGCGGCCAACATCCCCGAGATGTTCGAGGCGCATTTCGGCGTCCCCATGGCAGGCGCGGTGCTGAACGCGATCAACACGCGGCTGGATGCCGAGGGCATCGCCTTCATCCTCAAGCACGGCGAGGCCAAGGTCCTGATCGTGGACCCCGAGTTCTCGGATGTCGTGGAACGCGCCGTCCGCATCGCCCATGCGCCGGATCTGCTGGTCGTGGACATCCTCGATCCCAGCTTCGAGGGCGGCCAGCGCATCGGCCGGCTGACCTATGACGAGCTTCTGGCCGAGGGCGATCCGGGTTTCGCCTGGGTGATGCCCGATGACGAATGGGACGCCATCGCGCTGAACTATACCTCGGGGACGACGGGCGATCCCAAGGGCGTCGTTTATCACCACCGGGGTGCGGCGCTGAACGCGCTGTCCAACATCGTCACCTGGGGGATGGGGCACCATGCGCGCTATCTGTGGACGCTGCCCATGTTCCACTGCAACGGCTGGTGCTTTCCCTGGACCATTGCGGCCAACGCGGGGGTCGCCGTCTGCCTGCGCGCGGTCCGTGCCGAGCCGATCTTCCAGCTGATCCGGGACGAGAAGGTGACGCATTTCTGCGGCGCCCCCATCGTGCTGAACATGCTGGCCAGCGCCCCCGATCACCTCAAGGACTTCAACCACGAGGTGAAGGTAATGACTGCCGGCGCCCCGCCCCCCGCCAAGGTGATCGAGGCGATGGAGGGCATGGGCGTCGAGGTGACCCATGTCTACGGCCTGACCGAGACCTACGGCCCCTCGGTGGTCTGCGCCTGGAAGGGCGAGTGGGACAGCCGCAACCAAGGCGAGCGCGCCCGGCTGAAGGTGCGCCAGGGCGTCCCCAACATCGCGCTGTCCGAGATGATGGTGGCCGACCCCGACACGCTTGCGCCCGTGCCCGCCGACGGCACCACCATGGGCGAGGTCTTCATGCGCGGCAACAACGTCATGAAGGGCTACCTGAAGAACCCCAGTTCCACCGAGAAGGCCTTCCGCGGGGGCTGGTTCGCGTCGGGCGACTTGGGCGTGATGCACCCGGACGGCTATGTGGAACTGAAGGACCGGTCCAAGGACATCATCATTTCGGGCGGCGAGAACATCTCGTCGATCGAGGTCGAGGACGTGCTGTATCGTCACCCGGCGGTGATGGTCGCGGCGGTGGTGGCGAAACCGGACGAGAAATGGGGCGAGACCCCCTGCGCCTTCATCGAGCTGCGCGATGGCACCACGGCCGACGAGGCCGAGATCATCGCATTCTGCCGCGACAACCTCGCGCATTACAAATGCCCCCGGAAGGTGGTGTTCGGCGAGTTGCCCAAGACGCCCACCGGCAAGATCCAGAAGTTCATGCTGCGCGCCCGCGCCAAGGAGATGTGAGGGCGGAGAACCGCGCCCCAGCCGCCAAGCCGGGGCGGTCTTTCGGCCACCCGGCCCTCAGGGCCGGGCGCGGGTCCAGCCCGCCGCCCGGTCCTCCATCCAGCGGAAGCCCGCGTGGATCAGCAGCGCGAGGATGCCCACCACGACCCCGCCCTGCACGACAAAGGCAGTGTTCGAGGACAAGAGCCCCGCGATGATGACCTCGCCCAGCGTGCGTGCGGCGACGGTGGACCCGATGGTGGCGGTGGACAGCGCGATGACGGCGGACAGCCGCACGCCCGACAGGATCACCGGCAGCGCAAGCGGCAGTTCCACCTGCCACAACCGCTGGGCGGGGGTCATGCCCATGCCGCGCGCGGCCTCGATCACCTGCGGGGGCAGGTTGGTCAGGCCCGCCAGCGTGTTCTCGAAGATCGGCAGAAGGCCGTAAAGGAGCAGCGCCAGCAGCGTTGGGCCGGTGCCGAACCCCATCACCGGGACGGCCAGCGCCAGCACTGCCACGGGCGGAAAGGTCTGCCCGACCGAGGCCACCGTGCGCGCCAGCGGAAGGAAGTCCCGTCCGAAGGGCCGCGTGACCAGCACCCCCAAGCCCACCGCCAGCACCGAGGCCGCCAGCACCGCCCCCGCCACCATCCCCAAGTGCGACAGCGTCAGCGACAGAAGGCTCGTCTGCGTATAGACCGGCGGCGCGCCGTTCCGCGTCAGGGGCCGCAGCAGGGGCGCGTAGCTTTCGGGCGACAGAAGAAAGGCCAGCAGCAGAACCGCCGCCGCCAGCAACGCAAGGCGCCCGGTCATGGGGAACGCCCCTCGGCCGCCCGGCGCAGGGCCTCCAGCGTCACCAATCCGCCGCCCTCGACAGGCAGCGCCGTACGCCCGCTCCACAGGCACAGCGCCAGCGCGTCCCGCAGCGAGGCATCGGGGGCGACCGGGGGCCCCTCGGCGTCGCCGGGCCGGACCAAGTCGGCCACGCAGGCTAAGGACAGCAGGTGGAAGGGCCGCTCGTCCGTGCCGATCAGGCGGGCCACGAAGGGCGTGGCGGGCGTGGTCAGGATCTCGCGCGGGGGGGCGTATTGCAGCAGGCGGCCCTGTTCCATCACGGCGATGCGGTCGCCCAGGCTGATCGCCTCGGTCATGTCATGGGTGACGATGACCAGCGTGGTGCCAAGCTCGCGCTGGATGCGGCGCAGGTCCGCCTGGGCCCGGGCGCGGATCACGGGGTCGAGTGCGCCGAAGGGCTCGTCCATCAGCAAGAGGTCCGGCCGGGCGGCCAGGGCGCGCGCCACGCCCACGCGCTGCTGCTGGCCGCCCGAAAGCTGGTGGGGCATCCGGTCGCGGAACTCGGCGGGGGGAAGCTGAAACAGCTCCAGCAACTCGTCCACGCGCGCGGCGATACGGGCGCGGTCCCAGCCCAGAAGGCGCGGCACCGTGCCGATGTTCTGCGCCACCGTGCGGTGGGGGAACAGCCCGTGCCCCTGGATCGCATAACCGATCCGGCGGCGCAGGAGATGCGGGGGCAGCGCGGCGGTGTCGGTTCCGTCGATCCGCACGCGGCCCGAGGTGGGTTCCACCAGCCGGTTGATCATCCGCAACAGCGTCGTCTTGCCCGACCCCGAGGTGCCGACCAGCGCCGCGATCTGCCCCCGTTCGACCGTCAGGCTGACGTCATCCACGGCGGCAACCGGGCCATAGCGCTTCGTCAGGTGCTCGATCTCGATCATGCGCGGGCCTTTCGCGGGTCGAGCCCCTCCAGAGCCAGGTCCAGCGCGATACGCGACACCAAGGCCAGCGCGATGGTCGGCAGCGCGCCCAGCAGCACGAGGTCCATGGCCGTCTGGTTCAGCCCTTGAAACACGAAACTGCCGAAGCCGCCGCCGCCGATCAGCCCGGCGATGACGGCAAGGCCGATGTTCTGGACCAGCACGATGCGGACCGCCGCCAGCAGGACGGGCAGCGTCAGCGGGATCATCACCTGTGCCAAGGTCTGCGCGCGCGTCATGCCAAGGCCCGCCGCGGCCTCGCGGACGCCTTGGGGAACGCTTCCCAGTCCGGCCAGCAGGTTCGAGACGACCGGCAGCAGCGAATACAGGAACAGCGCCACCAGCGCCGGGAAGGCGCCGATCCCGGCGATCCCCGCTGCCGCCGCCCCCGGCACACTTGCCGCGATCCAGCCGAACAGGGGGATCATGATCCCGAACAGCGCCAGCGACGGGATCGTCTGGACAACGTTCAGGACGCCCAGCACCGCCCCCCGCAGGCGGGGCGCCTCGTGGATCAGGATGCCCAGCGGCAGCCCCAGGGCCAACGCTGCTCCCAGTGAACCGAAGGCAAGCGCCAGATGCCCCTGCGCCTCGCGCCAGAAGGTTTCGCGCCGCGCGGCGTATTCCCGCATGACCGACAGGTCATCCATGAGCCCCGTTCCGAGTATCAGCGCGCCTGCCGCGACCGCTCCCGCAAGCAGCGCCCAGCGCCAGAGGGGCCGGAGCGCCAGCCGCGACAGGGCATCGCCCAGGGCCAGCGCGAAAGCCGCGAGCAGCAGCCAGAAGCCCGCGCCCAGCGAGACGCGCGCGATGCGGTCGCCCTCTGGCACCAGCGCGCCGGCGGCGGCCCCGGCGGACAGGATCACCGCCAGCAGCCCGGCCAGGGCCAGCGCAAGCCCCGCACGCGCCGGACAGCGGGCCGGAACCGCCAGGGCAAGCGCCCCCACCAGCGCCGCCGCAACGAGCCAGCCCCAGGGGCCGAGCGCGTCGGGCAGGCTCAGCCCCTCTCCGGCGACGATGCGGTTTGCGCGGAACTGGACGAATGGCAGGGCAAGGCCCACCAGCCCGAGGGTCGCGAACAGAAGCCCCGGACGACTTACGCCGGGCCGCGTTCCGACGGCAGCCGGGTTCATCCGCTGCCGGGCGGGCAGGGGGTCACTCGATCAGGCCCTTGCTGGTCAGGTAGTCCTCGGCCACCGCCGCCGCGGGTTCGCCGCCCACCTGGATGCGGGCGTTCAGCTCCTGCAGCGTGGTCAGGTCGAAGCCCGCGAAGATCGGGTTCAGCACCTCGGGGATTTTCGGATACTCCTCCAGCACCTCGGCCCGGATGACCGGCGCCGGCTGGTAGAAGGGCTGCACGGCCTTGTCGTCCTCCATCACCACCAGCCCGGCAGGCTCGATGCCGCCGTCGGTGCCATAGACCATGGCCGCGTTCACGCCCGAGGTCTGCTGCGCCGCCGCCGCGATGGTCGCGGCCGTGTCGCCGCCCGACAGCTGCACCAGTTGCGCGGGCGAAAGCTGGAAGCCGTAGGTCGCCTGGAAGGCGGGCAGGGCCGCAGGCGAGGTCACGAACTCGGTCGAGGCCGCGAGCTTGACCTCGCCGCCCCCGGCGACCCAGGCGCCAAAGTCGGACATGGTGCGCAGGTTGTTCTGCTCGGCCAGATCCTTGCGGACCGCGATGGCCCAGGTGTTGTTGGCGGGCGCGGGGTCAAGCCAGATCAGGTTGCCCTTCCGGTCCAGTTCCGCCGCGCGGGCATAGGACTGCGCGGCGTCCTTCCAGACGGGACTGTCAGCCTCGTTGTGGAAGAAGGCGGCGTTGCCGGTGTATTCGGGATAGATGTCGATCTGCCCCGAGGCGATCGCGTCGCGCACGATGGGCGTGCCGCCCAGTTGCAGGCGGTTTTCGACCGGCATCCCGGCATGTTCCAGCGCCAGCAGGATGACGTTGCCCAGAAGCCCGCCCTCGGTGTCGATCTTGGACGACACAACGATGTCGCGCGCCGCGGCGGGCGAGGCGAGGCCCGCCAGAACGGCAAGGGCGATGGACGTGATCTTGCGCAATTCCGGTTCTCCTCGTCGGGGCTCCCTTGGGGCAGCCTATGCGGCAAAGACCCGGCCTGGGAAGGCCCGCGTGCCGGGACGCGGTCGAACGCGTGTCCGGGCGGGGCTGTTCCGGGAAAAGCGGAGTTCTCTTGTGAGACCGCGGATTGCGCTCGGGGGCGGCCCTGTCCGGCAGCCGCATCTTCTGCGTGGACAGCAAGGATGCCGTCTTGCTGCCGGGATGAGCCTCCCGGTGGACCGCAGGGTGCCTTCGGCACGCCCTGGGCGCCAAGGCCCTGCAGCCCGGAGACAAGCGCGAGACGAGGGGGCGGGGCCGCCGGACGTTGCCATCGGCCCCCGCAAGCGATCAGTCGCGCAGAAGCTCGTTGATCGAGGTCTTGGACCGGGTCTTCGCATCGACCCGCTTGACGATCACCGCGCAGTAAAGATGGACGCCGTTCTTCGAGGGCATCGAGCCTGCGACGACGACCGAACCCGCAGGAACCTCGCCATACATGACCTCGCCGGTCTCGCGGTCCACGATCTTGGTGGACTGGCCGATGAAGACGCCCATGCCGAGGACCGAGCCTTCGCGCACGATCACGCCCTCGACGACCTCGGACCGAGCGCCGATGAAGCAGTCGTCCTCGATGATGGTGGGGCCGGCCTGCATGGGCTCCAGCACGCCGCCGATGCCGACGCCGCCCGACAGGTGGACGCGCTTGCCGATCTGCGCGCAGGACCCGACCGTGGCCCAGGTGTCAACCATCGTGCCCTCGTCCACATAGGCGCCGAGGTTCACGAAGGAGGGCATCAGCACCACGCCCTTGGCGATAAAGGCCGAGCGGCGGACGACGCAGTTCGGGACGGCGCGGAAGCCCGCCTCGCGCCAGCGGGCGGCGTTCCAGTCCTTGAACTTGCCGTCCACCTTGTCCCACCAGCTGCCGCCCTGCGGGCCGCCGGAATGCAGCTCCATGTCCTTCAGGCGGAAGCCCAGCAGCACGGCCTTCTTCGCCCACTGGTTCACGTGCCAGTCGCTCCCGTGCTTCTCGGCCACGCGCAACTCGCCCCGGTCCAGCGCTTCCAGCGTCGCCTCGATGGCGTCGCGGGTTTCGCCCTTCGTCGCGGGGGTGATGCTGTCGCGGGCGTCCCAGGCAGCCTCGATGGCGGTTTCAAGCGCGGCGTTCGACATGGTGGCCCTTTCTGGCGGTCGGGTGGAAATCCTTGCCGTGGGGCTATAAGCGGGGGGTCAGCACCGTGCAACGCCGGTGGCCAGCTTCGAGGTTTGAATGACGCCACCCGACGACGAACGCAGCCATACCCTGCGCCACAGCCAACAGGACGCGATCGTCGCGGCGCATGACCCCAGCACGCCCCAGACGCGCTCGCCGTCCTATCGGCTGGCCTTCAGCGACACGGAATTCCTGCTGCGCGAGGAACTGCGCCCGGTGCGGCTGCAGCTGGAACTGCTGAAGCCCGAGATGATCATGGACGAGCGGGGCGTCACCTCGACCGTGGTGATGTTCGGCGGCGCCCGCATCCCCGCGCCGGAACACGCGGCCCGCGCCCGGACGCCGACGCTGGCGGCGCTGTCGAGCTATTACACCGAGGCCGAGCGCTTTGCGGCGCTGATCACCAGGCGCTCGATCGCCACAAAGGGACGCGAATGGGTGATCTGCACCGGCGGCGGACCGGGCGTGATGGAGGCGGGGAACAAGGGCGCCTATGAAGCGGGGGGCCAGTCCATCGGGTTGGGGATCGTCCTGCCGCACGAGCAGGCGCCGAACCTGTACGTGACGCCGGAACTCGCCTTCAACTTCCATTACTTTGCCATCCGCAAGATGCATTTCCTGATGCGGGCGCGGGCGATCACGATCTTCCCCGGCGGCTTCGGCACGCTGGACGAGATGTTCGAGGCGCTGACCCTGATCCAGACGGGCCGGATGAAGCCGGTCCCCTTCCTGCTGTTCGGGACCGAGTTCTGGAACCGGATCATCGACTGGCAGGCGCTGGCCGAGGCGGGGACGATCAGCCCCGAGGACCTGGGGCTGTTCACCTTTGTCGAGACCGCCGAGGAGGCCATCGAGGCCATCGACGCCTTCGAGGAACTCTGAACCTCAGCCGTCCAGCCGCGGCGCCGTCTTCGGCTCGTGGATGGGGCAGCCGGTCAGCGCGCTGCGGTGGCTGGCGGTGATCGGGTAGACGTGGCGGCGGGCGCGCATGATGTTGCCCAGCGGGCGGTGCGCCTCGATCCCGTTCCAGGGGCGGAAGGCGATGCTTTCGTCCACGATGGCGGAACGCTCGTCGCTCCAGGCCTGCTGCGCCAGGACGCTGAGGGTGGCGACGGGCTGGAAGGGCGAATCCTCCTCGCTCCACTCGACCGAGGCATCCTCGATGGGCATCCGCTCGAGGTCGCGGCACAACTGAACCTCCAGCGTCCAGGCGCCGCCCTGCGCGGCCAGCGCCTCGATCACGGCTTCGCGGATCGCGTCGGGGTCGTCGAGGTCGATGCGGTCATCCTCCAGCGCCTTGAAACTGTCCGAAGCCGGGACCAGCCGCAGCTTGGCGATATGCTCGCCAAAGCGCAGCGGAACCTGGGTGTAGTAGCTTTCCCCCAAGGGGTTCGTGGGCTTGTAGCCGCCCAGCGCGCTGAGCATGGCGCTTTGCAGCCCAACGGCCTCGATCGCGCGCTCGACAGGGCGCAGGATGGTGGACAGCACCACCTTGGCCCATTCCGCCCGCTCGGTTGTCAGCGCGACCGGCCTGAGGCTGCGCAGGAAGGCCCTGGTGTCGGGCGCCTGAAAGACCGGGCTGCTCGCCATCAGGAAATCCTGGGTGGTGTCGGCCTCGGATCCCGGCAGGCGCTCGCCTTCCGCGTCGAACAGCTTGACCGCGATGCCGCGGGGCAGGGACACGCTGTCGCGCAGCACGTCGCCGGGGATGGTCGAGATCCGCACCAGCGCGTCGAAGCTGCGCGGCGCGGCGAAGATGCCCTGCGCCAGTTCCGGCGGCAGGCCCTCGTGGACCGTCAGGGTGCCGTTCAGGATCGCGTGGCTTTTCGCATGGGCCGAGCGCACGGCATGACCGCCCGCCTCGTGCGTGCGGTTGATGATATAGGTCATCTGCTCGACGATCTTGCGGGTGGTCTGGGCCTCGTCGGGCTGGACGGTCTCGACGTCGGGCGAATAGGCGACGGGCGCGGCGAGGCGCGACATGGGCTTGCTCCTGACCTGGTGGGCCGGGTGAAGCGCCCGGGAGGGCGGACGGGTTCCGTCAGACCCGGTGATAGGGCGAGCCCGCAAGGATCGTCGCGGCGCGGTAAAGCTGTTCGGACAGCATGGTGCGGGCCAGCATGTGCGGCCAGACCATCGCGCCGAAGGAAAGGGTCAGGTCGGCGCGGTCGCGCAAGGCGGGGTCCAGCCCGTCCGCGCCCCCGATCAGGAACACGGCGTCGGGTCGGCCGTCGTCGCGGAAACGGGCAAGGGCCGAAGCGAAATCGGGCGAGGACAGCAGACGCCCGCGTTCGTCCAGCGCGATGATCGCTGCACCCTCGGGGATCTGGCGGGACAGAAGGGCGGCCTCGGCGGGCTTGCCGCCGCCCCTGCGATCCTCGACCTCGGTCACTTCGGCGGGACCGAGGCCGAGCGCGCGGCCGGTCTGGGCGAACCGGCCGAGATAGTCCTGGATCAGCGCCGCTTCGGGCGCACGCGCGGCCAGCCGCCCGACCGCGGCGATGCGGACCCGAAGCATCGCGGACTTACTGCGTCAGCGACTGGGTGGCGTCAGGGACAGCGCCGCCCCGCAGGCTGGCCAGCGCATCGGCGGGCATCCACATCTTCTCGAGCTGGTAGAACTCGCGCACCTCGGGACGGAAGACATGGACGATGACGTCATCAGTGTCGATCAGCACCCAGTCGCCGGTGTCCTTGCCCTCGATCCGGGCGATGCGCCCGCATTCGATCTTGAGGCGGTCAACCAGCTTCTGGGCGATGGACGCCACCTGGCGCGAGCTGCGGCCCGAGGCGATGACCATGTGGTCGGCCATGGCGGATCGTCCGCGCAGGTCGATGGTGACTATGTCCTCGGCCTTGTCGTCATCGAGCGAGGCGAGGATGCGGGCAAGCAACTGGTCGCTGCTTTCCGCGGTGGTCGCGGCCGGCACTTCGGCCGACGGGACGGTGGTGGACAGGGGACTTCCTCCGGTCAGCGCGCCGATCTTCCCCGGCGCCGGGATGTCTTCAATGTAGCACGGAATCCGTTCCGCTCAATGTTCGGGGGTGCAGATTTCTGGCGAAGGACGCAGGGACGCGCCAGCCTGCCCGCGCGGCCACGCAGGGCCCTAGAACATCTCGGGCCGCGGGAAGCGCGTGCCTTCGGGGATCTGCGGGAAGTCCGAGCGGTAGACAGTGTACTCCTGACATTCCGGATCGCCCATGATGTCCTGCCCTTGCAGCGTGCATTCGGCTTGCACGCGGGTCCCGTCCTCGAACCGGAAGCCCACGTCGGCCAGAGGGTCGTCCATCTGGTATTGTCCCTGCCCGAAGTGGTTGCGCCCCTCGATGATCACCAGGTCCTGCAACCGGTTGCCGCCGGGATAGAACATCAGCGCGATCCGGCTGCCGTCCTGCCGCGTTCCCGTGATCTCGGTCGGAAAGCAGCCTGCCAGCGCCGCCACGCCCGCCGCTGCCAGAAGAAACATCCGCATCCGCGACATCATTCCGCTCCACCTCTCTGAACCTGTGTGCTTACGGTGGCACAAGGGTCCTAAGGTCCGGTTAAGGGCCCCAAGTCGCTTGATCCGGGGTGGAGGAACGAATATCTTCCCGCGCATGATGCGTTTTTTCGACATCCATGACCGTGCCCGTCTGCCCGGCCGGTTCTACGGCCTGACCCGGACGGTGACCGCGCGACTGTGAAGCGGGCTCGCCCGGCGCCCTCGCGCGCCTGCTTTTCCTTGATCGCCATCCCTTCCGAAAGAGACAGCCATGACCGGCAATCCGACCCATAGCGGCCCCCGCACGCTTTACGACAAGATCTTCGACGCCCATGTCGTCGACCGCCAGCCCGACGGCACCTGCCTGCTGTATATCGACCGCCACCTCGTCCACGAGGTGACCAGTCCCCAGGCCTTCGAGGGGCTGCGGATGTCGGGCCGCAAGGTGCGCCGCCCCGACCAGACCATCGCCGTCCCGGACCACAACGTGCCGACCACGCCCGACCGCGTGGCGGGGATCGAGAACCCGGAAGGCCGCATCCAAGTCGCCGAGCTTGACAAGAACGCCCGCGACTTCGGCGTGAACTACTATCCGATGAACGACATCCGTCAGGGCATCGTCCATATCGTCGGGCCGGAACAGGGCTGGACCCTGCCCGGCATGACCGTCGTCTGCGGCGACAGCCATACTGCGACGCACGGGGCCTTTGGCGCGCTGGCGCACGGGATCGGCACCTCCGAGGTCGAGCATGTGCTCGCCACCCAGACGCTGATCCAGAAGAAATCGAAGAACATGAAGGTCGAGATCACCGGCAAGCTGCGCCCCGGTGTGACGGCCAAGGACATCACCCTGTCGATCATCGGCCACACCGGCACGGCGGGTGGCACCGGCTATGTCATCGAATACTGCGGCGAGGCGATCCGCAGCCTGTCCATGGAAGGCCGCATGACCGTCTGCAACATGGCGATCGAGGGCGGCGCCCGCGCCGGCCTGATCGCGCCGGACGAGAAGACCTTCGACTACGTCAAGGGCCGTCCCCACGCGCCGAAGGGCGCCGCATGGGAAGCCGCGCTCGCCTGGTGGAAGACGCTGTTCTCGGATGAGGGCGCGCATTGGGACAAGGTCGTGACGATCCGGGGCGAGGACATCGAGCCGGTCGTGACCTGGGGCACCTCGCCCGAGGACGTGCTGCCCATCGGCGCGACCGTCCCGGCGCCCGAGCACTTCGAGGGCGGCAAGGTCGAGGCCGCGCGTCGTTCGCTGGACTACATGGGTCTCAAGCCCGGCATGAAACTGACCGACATCAAGGTTGACGCGGTCTTCATCGGTAGTTGCACCAACGGTCGGATCGAGGACCTGCGCGCCGCCGCCGAGGTCCTGCGCGGCAAGCATCTCGCGCCGGGTGTGCGGGGGATGGTCGTTCCCGGCTCGGGCCTCGTGCGGATGCAGGCCGAGGAAGAGGGGCTGGACAAGGTCTTCACCGACGCGGGCTTCGAATGGCGGCTTGCGGGCTGTTCCATGTGTCTGGGCATGAACCCCGATCAGCTGGCGCCGGGCGAACGCTGCGCCGCGACCTCGAACCGCAACTTCGAGGGCCGGATGGGCCGGGGCGGCCGCACGCACCTGATGTCGCCGGTGATGGCGGCGGCGGCGGCCGTAACGGGCCACCTGACCGACGTGCGCGAGCTGATGGCCGCGCCGGTGGATGCCTGAGGGGAGACGAGGACAAACATGGACAAGTTCACCACCCTGACCGGCATCGCCGCGCCCATGCCGCTGGTCAACATCGACACCGACATGATCATCCCCAAGCAGTTCCTGAAGACGATCCATCGTTCGGGACTGGGGAAGAACCTGTTCGACGAGATGCGCTATTTCCCCGACGGGACCGAGAACCCGGACTTCGTGCTGAACAAGCCCGCGTACCGGGATGCGCAGATCATCGTGGCGGGCGACAACTTCGGCTGCGGCTCGTCGCGGGAACACGCGCCCTGGGCGCTGCTCGACTATGGCATCCGCTGCGTGATCTCGACCAGCTTTGCGGACATCTTCTACAACAACTGCTTCAAGAACGGCATCCTGCCCATCATCCTGCCGCCCGACGCCGTCGAGGCCCTGATGAAGGACGCCGAGAACGGCGCCAACGCGCGGCTGACCGTGGATCTTGAATCCCAGACGGTGACGGGCGCGGACGGAACGGCCTATCACTTCGAGATGGACCCGCACCGCAAGCATTGCCTGCTGAACGGGCTCGACGACATCGGCCTGACGATGGAGAAGGCCGCCGCCATCGAGGCCTTCGAGGCGCGAATCGCCCAGTCCCAGCCTTGGGTCTGAGGGCGCTGACCCTCGCGCTGGCGCTGGCCTTTGGGCCGGTGCTGGCGGAACCCATCCGCATTGCCACCTACAGCCCCGACCTGTCGCGCGACGGGCCTGGGCTTCTGCTTCGCGATATCCAGTCGGGCAAGGATGAACAGGTCGCCGCGGCCGTGCAGGTGATCGCGGCGGCGGATGCGGATGTGCTGCTGCTGACCGGCTTCGACTGGGACCATGACGGGGCGGCGCTATCCGCCTTTGCCGATCTGCTGGAGGCTGCGGGCGCGGGCTATCCCCACCGCCATGCCAGCCGCCCGAACAGCGGGATGGCGACGGGCCTCGATCTCGACGGCGACGGGCGGACGGGCACGGGCGACGACGCGCAGGGCTTCGGGCTGTTCTCGGGGCAGGGGGGCATGGCGCTGCTGTCGCGGCTGCCCCTGGGCGAGGTCACGGATCACTCGGCGATGCTGTGGCGCGACCTGCCGGGCCACCTGATGCCTCCGGTGCCCCTCGAGGTGGCCGAGGTGCAGCGCCTGTCCTCGACCGCGCATTGGGAGGTGCCGGTGAATGTCGGCGGCACGACACTGACGCTGCTGGCCTGGTCCGCGACCCCGCCCGTCTTCGACGGTCCCGAAGACCGCAACGGGCGCCGCAACCATGACGAGGCGGTGTTCTGGCTGACGCGCCTGCCGCCCGACCGCTTCGTCGTGATGGGCGACACCAACCTCGACCCCGTGGACGGCGAGGGACGGCGCGAGGGCATGGCCGCGCTGCTGGCCCGCGTTCAGGACCCGCAGCCGAAAAGCGAAGGGGCTGCCTTGGCGCCGCAGGATGGTGCGAATGCCGTGCAGAAGGGCGACACGGCCGACTGGCCCGATGCGGACGGGCCGGGGAACCTGCGCGTGGACGTGGTGCTGCCCTCGCCGGACCTGAGCGTGACGGGCTCGGGCGTGCTGTGGCCCGCGCCGGGGCAGCCGCTGGCCGACACGGTCGCGACTGCCTCGCGGCACCGGCTGGTCTGGGTCGACCTCGATCTGCCCGTTACTGGGACCGCGACAGCGGCGTCGTCCCCCCGCCCATCGCCTTGAGCCGCGCGATCAGCGGCTGTGCCCGCGGTCCGATCCGGTCGCAGGCGCCGGGATCGTCCAGCAACTGGAAGGCAGGACCGTAGAACTGCTTGTCATAGGCCGAGGCGTCCAGCCCCAGTTGCGCCGCCAGCTTGTCGCCTGTGCCCGCGATCAGCGTCCATTCCGCGTCCGATACGGGATAGGCCGGACAGTTCGAGGTGATGACGTTCACCTGCGCCAGTTCCGTGATCAGCGCCCGTGCCTCGTCGGCCGAAAGCCCCGAGGTGTCGGGCAGGGGCACCGTCATGCCGCCGTCGGCAAGGGCTGCTCCGGTCGTGGCAAGCGCCAGCAGGGCGGCAGCAAGCATGGGTTTCATCATCCGTCTCCCCTTGATGGGTCATGCCCCTACCCACAGGACGCGGGGCGCGGGAGCAACCCAAATGGCCGTGAACTTGACCCCCGCGCGGGGCAGGGCTAGGCGGGACGCGACCCGCATCCTCGAACACCAAAGGCGCAAGATGAGCGACAGCTACTCCCTTCTGATCCTGCCGGGCGACGGCATCGGCCCCGAAGTCATGGCCGAGGTGCGCAAGGTCATCGACTGGTTCCAGTCGAACCGCGGGATGCGCTTCGACGTGTCGGAAGACCTGGTCGGCGGCGCGGCCTATGACGTGCATGGCACGCCCATCACCGACGAGACGATGGCCAAGGCCCAGTCAGTGGACGCGGTGCTGCTGGGGGCCGTGGGCGGCCCGGCCTATGACAACCTCGACTTCAGCGTGAAGCCGGAACGCGCCCTGCTGCGGCTGCGCAAGGAAATGGACCTGTTCGCCAACCTGCGCCCCGCCCAGTGCTTCGACGCACTGGCGGATTTCTCGTCGCTCAAGCGCGAGGTCGTGTCCGGCCTCGACATCCTGATCGTGCGCGAGCTGACCTCGGGCGTCTATTTCGGCGAACCGCGCGGCATCCATTCCGACGGCAACAACCCCGAAAACGAGGGTGGCCGCGTCGGGATCAACACCCAGCGCTACACCAGCGGAGAGATCCGGCGCGTGGCCCGCGCGGCCTTCGAGCTGGCCAAGAAGCGCAAGAACCGCCTCTGCTCGATGGAAAAGGCCAATGTCATGGAATCCGGTGTCCTCTGGCGCGAGGAGGTCCAGTGGGTCCATGACAACGAATATCCCGAGGTCGAGCTGACCCACATGTATGCCGACAACGGCGCCATGCAGCTGGTCCGCCGCCCCTCGCAGTTCGACGTGATCGTGACCGACAACCTGTTCGGCGACATCCTGTCGGACGCGGCGGCGATGCTGACCGGTTCGCTGGGGATGCTGCCCTCGGCCTCGCTGGGCGTGCCTGCGGCGAACGGCCGGCCGAAGGCGATGTATGAACCGGTCCACGGTTCCGCCCCCGACATCGCGGGGCAGGGCAAGGCCAACCCCATCGCCTGCATCCTCTCCTTCGCCATGGCGCTGCGCTATTCCTACAACGAGGGCGCCGCGGCCGACGAACTGGAAGCCGCCGTCGAGCGCGTGCTGGCCCAGGGCGCCCGCACCGCCGACCTGATGGGCCCGGAAGGCGGCACGCCGATCGGCACCGCCGAGATGGGCGACCGGATCGTCGCGGCCCTGTCGGCAGGCTGATCCCCATGCGCGGCAACCTGGCGGGCGCCGCGCTGGGCCTTGGCGCGATGGGCGCCTATGCGACCCACGACGCCGTCATCAAACTGCTGGGGGCGAGCTATTCGCCCCTGCAGACCGCCTTCTTCGTGGCGCTTCTGTCCCTGCCGGTCTTGGCGGTGGTTGCGGCCCGGCGACCGCAGGTCAGCCTTGTCCCCCGGCATCCGGGCTGGGTCGGGCTGCGGACGCTCTGCATGACGCTGAACGTGCTCAGCGCGATGACGGCCTTTGCGCTGCTGCCGCTGACGCAGGTCTATGCGATCCTCTTCACCATGCCGCTGCTGATCACGCTGCTGTCCGTGCCCATGCTGGGCGAGCGGATCGGCCCGCACCGGCTGGCGGCGGTGCTGCTGGGCCTGATGGGTGTGCTGATCGTGCTGCGGCCAGGGCAGGCGCAGCTTGGCGTCGGCCATCTCTGCGCGATCGTCACGGCCCTCTGTGGGGCGCTGTCAGCGGTCATCGCACGCCGCCTGGGAGGGTCCGAGCGCACGCTGGTCCTTGTCATCTGGCCGGTCCTGCTGAACCTCGGCATCTGCGCGCTGGCGCTGCCCTTCGTCTATCAACCCATGCCCGGTGCTGATCTTGGCCTTGCCGGGCTGGTGGCGCTGTTCGGCCTGATCGGGGCGGTGCTGAATGTGCGCGCCTATCGCGCGGCCGAGGCCGCCGTGGTCGCGCCCATGCAATACAGCCAGATCCTGTGGGCGACGCTTTACGGCTGGCTGCTGTTTTCCGAACTGCCCGACCGCGCCACCCTGCTGGGGATCACGGTCATCATGGGCTCGGGGCTTTACATCCTGTGGCGCGAGGCACGGGCGCCCGCGGCCCATCGTCCCGTCCTGCAGGCCGAGGCACAGGGCGAGGGGCTGCCCTCGCCCAGCATCGGCGGCTTCCGCCGCCTGCTGCGACGTTGATTTCCCCTTGCAATCCCGCGCGCCCCGCGATACCTGCCCCGTCACGGTCGGAGCGTAGCGCAGCCTGGTAGCGCACCTGCTTCGGGAGCAGGGGGTCGGAGGTTCGAATCCTCTCGCTCCGACCAATTCACAAAATCCCGAAACATCCTGACTGGCGTCCTTGTCTGAGCACAGTCTCGGGAAGATGCGCCCGCTTTCCCGATTCACCGAAGCAGCGCAGCAAGGCGCGGGTGACGGCACTGGTCGCCGCCTGCGGGATCTCGGGCGCGGGCCTGCCCTGAACGGTCGCTGCCGTTGGTCCGGGTGTCGGAAGGACATCTTGGAGGAACCCCCGAAGACACTGATATCTTGTCTGGAAGGAGGTGCTTTTCCATGAAGATCCTGTCGATCAGCGGAGGTGGTTTCCAGGCGCTCTACAACGTGCTTTTGCTGGAGGAGCTGGAAAAGCTCACGGGTCCGGTGAAGGACAGCTTCGACCTGTTCTGTGGCACCTCGGCCGGGGCGATCGTCGCGGCTGCAGGGGCGAGGGGCATGCCCATGGCCGAGCTGCGTGCGGGTTTCGAGCAGCGCGGGGCCGAGGCCTTCCGCCGACGCAGCATCGCCGGGCCGCGCGACCTGTGGCGGATGTGGGGGCGGTCGCGCTACATGGCGGGACCGCTGGCAGCACTGGTGAAGGAGATCGCGGGCGAGGTGACCCTTGGCGAACTGGAGGTGCCCCTGGCCGTCACTGCCACCCGGCTGCACGATGGGGCGGCGGTCGTCTTCAGCAACCAGACGGCGCCCGAGACGAAGCTGCACGACGTGGTGATGGCCAGCGCGGCGGCGCCCACCATGTTCCCGGCCGTTCCGATCAACGGTCAGTTGCACGCCGATGGCGCCATCTTCGCCAATGCCCCGGACCTGCTGGCGATGGAACTGGCGCTGCGCAGCGGCGCTAGGGCCGACGAGATTTCCATGCTGTCGCTGGGGTCCATGAACGCCTGTCCGCCGATGGGAGAGCCGGGTGATCCCGACATGGGTGTCCTCGACTGGCTGCGGGGGAACCGCATCTTCCGCACGATGATCGGGGCGCAGGCCGAGGTGACGAGCCGGCTGATGAAGGGGCTTCTGGGCGAGCGTTACACGCGCATCGACGCCGATCCCGCCTTCCCGCTGCGGGGCGATGTCGCCCTTGATCGGGCGGATGCCAAGGCGATTGCGGCGGCGCGGATGGCGGCAAGCCTGTCTCTGCCGGATCTGGAAGCCTGGGCGCAGGCAAGCCGCGATGAGCCACTGCGCAGGATTGCGTGACACGGGCAATTTCAGGGGCTGAGGGATGACGGACTGGGTGATCGGCTGCACGCATTTCGGCCATGCCAACATCCTCAAGCTCTGCAGCCGCCCCTTTGCCTCGGTCGAAGAGATGGACCGGGCGATGATCGAGAACTGGAACCGCACCGTCGGCCCGCGCGACAGGGTTTATCACCTCGGCGACTTCGCCTTCCGGGGCCCGCCCGCCGAACATTACGAACAGCAGCTGAACGGCACGCTTGTGAGGATCCGGGGAAACCACGACCGCAAGGACTGGGGTGTTCCCTATCTGAGGATCAGGGTGAACCGGACAGGGGTCGTCCTGTTCCACTACCCGATCGAGGAATGGGACGGCTGGTGGCAGGGCGCCGTCCACCTGCACGCCCATACGCATGATCCCGAGTTCCTGTCGGCCGCGCGGCGCGGGAACGTCAGTGCCGATGCGGTGGCTTTCACCCCCGTCAGGCTGGAGGAATGCGTCGAGCGCCTGCGGATGTCGGGACCCGGCTGAGTTGCAGGCCGTGCGGTTCAGGTGCGTGCCTGTTTCCCAGAGCGACTGACAGGACCTTCGGGTCGGCAGAGCGGCGAGCTGAGCGAAACCCGGTGCAGGTCGGCGCGCCTGCGTTCGGGGCCGGCGCTGCCGAGCCGACCCCCGGTTGCATCAGGCGACCTTTGCCTCTTCAAGGGCCTCGAAGACCAGCGCGGCGATCGGCTCGGCCGAGGCGGGATTCTGGCCGGTCACGAGATTGCCGTCGCGGATGGCGAAGGGCTCGAAGTCCGGGCCGGCCTCGATCCTGGCGCCCAGTTTCTTCAGCCGGGTGGTCAGCAGGAAGGGGACGGCATCGGCAAGGCCGACCGCCTGCTCCTCGCTGTCGGTGAAGGCGGCCACGCGGCGGCCGGCGACCACGGGCGTGCCATCGGCGCGGCGGGCGCTGACCAGCCCGGCGGGGCCGTGGCAGACGGCAGCGACGACCTTGCCGGCGGCGTCGAAATCCGCGACCAGCTGCGCTAGTTCGGCGCTTTCGGGATAGTCGAACATCGTGCCATGACCGCCCGGCAGCATGATGGCGTCGAAGCTCATGGTGTCCAGCGTGTCAAAGCGCAGCGTGTCGCCGATCAGGGTCTGGAAGACCCTGTCATTCAGCGCGCGCTCGACCGAGGGGTCGTTTTCACCGCGCGGCTTCACGCTGTTCGGATCGACCGGGATCTTGCCCCCCGCGATCGAGGCCAGCGTGACCTCGGCGCCCGCATCAAGGAAGGCATAATAAGGGGTCGTCAGCTCCTCGAGCCACAGGCCGGTCGGCTTGTCGCTGCCGGTCATGGTGGCCGCCGAGGTGGCAATGATCAGGATGCGGGGTTTCTTCTGCATGAGGGGACCTCTCCTTCAGAAAATGGAATGCACGAAAGCACGTGCGGCGTCACTCGGGGACCTGCTGGCCGACCGTCGCAGAGGCGGAGGCCGCCTCGGGTTCGGGGACCGGGGCCGCTTCCTCGCCGGTCAGCCGCTCTGCCACCTCGGCGGCCAGCGTTTCAAGCAGACGAAGTTCTTCCTCGTCAAACTCGCGCGCCTCGTCGTGGATCAGGCAAAGCGCCCCCAGCACCACGCCGTCCCCCTGGCGCACAGGAGCGGCCGCCAGCGCGCGGGCCGACCATTTGTGCAGGACGGCGTTTTCCGACAGCACGGGATCGCGCTCGATGTCGGACACCGTCATTGGCCGGGCATCACTCAGGACCTGCGCGGCCAAGGGCGAGTCCTGTGGCAGAACGATCAGGTCGCGCCCGTCGTCCGTGCGCCTGCCGGGCAGGTCACGGCTGGCGCCGATCACCAGTTCCCGCGCGCCCTCGATGGCCAGGATCGCGGCCGTCCTGACGTCGAACACGTCGGCGGCGCGGATGGCGTAGTCGTTGAGATCCTCGCGAAGTTCGGGATCCTCAAGCCGCACGCTCTTAAGCGTCTCGTCGCGGACCGCGGCCGCCTGCGGGTCCTGGACGACCTCGACCGCCGCGCCTTCCGCGTCGCGCACCAGCAGCGAGATGCGGCCCACCGCCTCCTTGATCGAGGCAACGATGGCATCCGCCCCAAGCGCCTCGCGCCGCCGGTCGTCCAGCGCATCAGGCGCCACGCCCCACAGGCCCAGCACCACCTTGGCCCGTGGCCAGCGCGCCCGGATGCGGCGCGTGAGATTGCGGGCGGCGGCGTCCGGCTCTCGGCTGAAGAAGCTCAGCAGCACGACCTGCACGCCTTCCAGCTCCAGCCCCGCGACATAGCGCGAGGTGACGGTGCCGGCGACCCGCACCACGGTGGGCACGCCGTCCAGCTGCAGGCTGTGGGCCAGCATCTCGCAGGCCTGGCGGTCGATCTCCCACTTGCCGGCGATGCAGGCGACGCGGGGGCGCGCGCCTTCGGGCGGCTTGGCGGGATGGGCGTCGCGGATCTCCTCCAGCAGTTCGTCCATGCCGTTGGCGATGCGCAGACGATGCTCGGGGCGGGCGTTGTTGATATAGTCGATGCTGGCCTGCCGCAGCACTTCCATCCCTTCGTCGTTGTAGAACTCGGAGACGGAGTCTTCCGCGATGGCGTCCTCGGCGATATCGATGGCGTCGTCGGGATCGTTGGCGATGAGGCGCTGGTAGATGCGTGTCTGGCGACTGAGCGCGGGGCTGGACCCGAGCAGCGTTTCAAGGATCGACAGCTGCGGGATATAGCGGCCCACCACCAGCAGGCAGACGGTCAGGGGGGTAGACAGCACCAGCCCGATCGGCCCCCAGATCGCCGTCCAGAAGGTCGCGGCCGCGATCAGGGACAACACCGACAGGCCGGTGCTGGTCCCGTAAAGCAGCGGCTCGATGATGTTGTTGGACACCAGTTCCAGCACCAGGATCAGCGCGGCCGTCATCAGCACCATGTCCCAGCCCGGATCCACCGCGAAGGCCAGGCTGAGCGGGAACACCGCCGACAGGATCGGCCCGACATAGGGAATGAAGCGCATGACCGCCGCCAGCGTCCCCCAAAGGATGAAGCCCGGCACGCCGATCAGCCAGAGCCCCAGCGCCATCGGGATCGCATAGGTGACGTTCACCACAAGCTGCATCAGCAGGTATTTCGAGATGCGCTTGCTTGCCTCTTCCAGCGCGTCGGTGGACCGGTAGATGTTGCCCCCGAGTATTCTCAGAAGCCTGTCCCTCAGATCGCCCTGGTCCAGCAGGATCAGCACAACGAAGACCAGCACGATGCCCGCCGTGGCGATGGGCGACAACAGCGGCGCAAACCACAGCATCGCCGTCTTGAAGGGCGAGACCGGCTCGGGGATGACGCGCACGCGCTGGGGCGGGACCTCGTTCTCCTCGCCTTCGCCGACGACCTCGGCGACCTCCTTCTGGACGGTGTCCACGGTCTGCAGCGCGCCTTCCAGAAGGCCCGGTCCTTCCATCCGGGCGCCGAGTTCCTTGATCTTGGTGCGAATGGTGGTCTGATAGGTCGGCAGCTGCGCGCTGAGCGACTGCACCTGCACCGCGACAAGCGTGCCGAGCCCGCCCAGCACTGCCAGCACCAGCCCCATCGCCAGCGCCACGGCAAGGATGCGCGACAGCCCGTGCCGCACCAGCCAGTGCACCAGCGGCCCCAGCACGAAGCTGATGAGAAAGGCGACGGCCAGTGGGATCAGCACCACCTGCCCGAAGTAAAGGGCCGCGACGACGATGGTGGCGATCACCAGCCCCGCAGCTACCCGCACCACATCGGTCTGCTGAGGCTGGGGCGGTTCGGTGCCGGACGGCAGGGGCGGGAGGATCACGTGGGCACCGGGGGGCTGGGGGACTGCGCAGCCGAAACGCCGGGGTCTGGCAGGTGGTTCAAACGAAAGCAGACGAGACGCCCTCTGCCTTGCGTTCGCCCGTCCAGCGCGGCTTCGGGACGCCGGTCGCTTCTTCTGGAATCGGGGCTAGGGCTCCCGATGCATCGAGATCACCGCCCGGACGGCTCGGGTCCAGCGGGCGTGGCGGGCCTCGCGGGTGGCGGGGTCCAGTTGCGGCTCGAACCGCGCCTCGCGCTGCCAATTCGTCAGGGCCGCATCAGGGCCGTCCGTCAACCCCGCGCGGTAGGCGGCAAGCCAGGCGGCGCCGCGCACGGTGGTCTCGGGGTCAGTGGGGCGGTCCACAGGCGCGCCCAGGATGTCGGCCAGCGCCTGCATTGCCGCGTCCGAGGCCGTCATGCCGCCGTCCACGCGCAGGACGGACTCGCCCAGGGAGGGCCAGTCGCGGCGCATGGCGTCGGTCAGGTCGCGGGTCTGGAAGGCCACGCTTTCCAGCGCCGCCAGCGCCAGTTCCGCCGGGCCGGTCGCCCGCGTCAGGCCGAAGACCGCGCCCCTCGCCTCGGGCTCCCACCAGGGCGCGCCAAGGCCGGTGAAGGCCGGCACCATGATGACCTGCTGGCTGCGGTCGGCGCGGGCGGCGAGGCCCGCCACCTCGGGCGCGCTGCGGATCAGGCGCAGCCCGTCGCGCAGCCATTGCACCACCGCCCCGGCGACGAAGATCGAGCCTTCCAGCGCATAGGTCGGCGTGCCGTCCAGCTGATAGGCGATGGTCGTCAGCAGCCGGTTCCGCGACTGCACCGCCGTGTCGCCCGTGTTCAGCAGCGCAAAGCAGCCGGTGCCATAGGTGGCCTTGATCATGCCCGGCCGGAAGCAGGCCTGGCCCACGGTCGCCGCCTGCTGGTCGCCCGCGACGCCCAGGATCGGGATCTCGCGGCCGAACAGGTCGGGGCGCGTCAGGCCGAACTCGGCGGCGCTGTCGCGGACCTCGGGCAGCATGGCGCGGGGGACGCCGAACAGCTCGCACAGCTCGTCGGACCACGCACCACGGCGGATATCGTAAAGCATCGTGCGCGAGGCGTTTGTTGCGTCCGTCACATGGGCGCGGCCATTCGTCAGCCGCCAGATCAGGAAGCTGTCCACGGTGCCGAAGGCCAGATGCCCCTGCGCGGCGGCCTCGCGCGCGCCGTCCACGTGATCGAGGATCCAGGCCACCTTGGTCGCGCTGAAATAGGGATCGAGCAGCAGCCCGGTCGCCTCGGTCACGGCGGGCTCGTGCCCGGCCTCCTTCAGCCGCGCGCAGGTGTCGGCGGTGCGGCGGTCCTGCCAGACGATGGCGTTGTGGATCGCCCGGCCCGTGCGGCGGTCCCAGACCACCGTCGTCTCTCGCTGGTTGGTGATGCCGATGGCGGCGATTTGTGGCGCGCCCGCCTTCTCGATGGCGGCGCGGGCGGTGGCGGCGGTGGAACTCCACAGGTCCTCGTGGTCGTGCTCTACCCAGCCGGAATGGGGAAAATGTTGAGGAAATTCATGCTGGCTTGATGCCAGCGGCGTCAGGTCGTCGGAAAAGACCACCGCACGGGACGAGGTCGTACCCTGGTCAAGAGCGAGGATCGGCATGGCGTCTCCGTGCAGAAGGGGAACCCGGAAAGGCCGGGTTCCCTGATGGGTGTCACTGCTGCCAGCTTTTCACCAGCTCGTCATAGCTGATGGTTTCCGGCTGCGGGTCCTCGTTTTCCAGCTTCAGCTGGGGCGCGATGCTGCCGTTTTCCTTGGCGTAGTTGTTCCACCAGGCGAGGTCGTGTTCCTCGGCCAGCTTCGGCCCGATGTCGCCCTGGACGCCGGCGCGCTCCAGCCGCTCCATCACCTTCTCCTGTTCGGCGCACAGGCTGTCCATTGCCTCCTGCGGGGTCTTGGCGCCCGAGGCCGCGTCGCCGATGGCCTGCCACCACAGCTGCGCGAGCTTCGGATAGTCCGGCACGTTGGTCCCGGTCGGCGACCACTGCAGGCGGGCGGGCGAGCGGTAGAACTCGATCAGCCCGCCCAGCTTGGGGGCGCGGTCGGTGAAGGACTGGTGGTCGATGGTGGACTGGCGGATGAAGGTCAGGCCGACATGGCTTTTCTTCACGTCCACTGTCTTCGAGGTCACGAACTGCGCGTAAAGCCATGCCGCCTTGGCGCGGTCGTCGGGCGTCGATTTCAGCAGCGTCCAGGACCCCGCGTCCTGATAGCCCAGCTTCATTCCCTCCTGCCAGTAGGCGCCATGGGGCGAGGGGGCAAAGCGCCATTTCGGCGTGCCGTCCTCGTTCACGACCGGCAAGCCTTCCTTGACGAAATCGGCGGTGAAGGCGGTGTAGGTGAACATCTGCTGGGCGACCTCGCCCTGGCTCGGGACGGGACCGCTTTCGCTGAAGGTCATCCCCTGGGCCGCGGGCGGCGCATAGGCCTTCATCCAGTCGAGGTATTTCTGGATCGCATAGACCGAGGCAGGGCCGTTGGTGTCGCCCCCGCGTGCGACGCAGCTGCCCACGGGGCGGCTGTTCTCATCGACGCGGATGCCCCATTCGTCCACGGGCAGGCCGTTCGGGATGCCCTTGTCGCCGTTCCCGGCCATGGACAGCCAGGCGTCGGTGAAGCGCCAGCCAAGGCTGGGGTCCTTCTTGCCATAGTCCATGTGGCCATAGACCTTCTTCCCGTCGATCTCGCGCCCGGTGAAGAACTCGGCGATGTCCTCATAGGCCGACCAGGTGACGGGGACGCCCAGGTCATAGCCGTATTTCGCCTTGAACTCGGCCTTGTTGGTCTCGTCGTCGAACCAGTCCTTGCGGAACCAGTAAAGGTTGGCGAACTGCTGGTCGGGCAGCTGATACAGGTTCCCGTCCGGCGCGGTGGTGAAGGACTTGCCGATGAAGTCATCGATGTCGAGGTTCGGGTTGGTGACGTCCTTTCCGGCATTCGCCATCCAGTCGGTCAGGTTCCGCGCCTGCTGATAGCGCCAGTGGGTGCCGATCAGGTCGCTGTCGTTGACATAGGCGTCATAGATGTTCTCGCCCGACTGCATCTGCGTCTGCAGCTTCTCGACGACATCGCCCTCGCCGATCAGGTCATGGGTCAGCTTGATGCCGGTGATCGCGGTAAAGGCGGGGGCGAGCACCTTGGATTCATATTCATGGGTGGTGATGGTTTCCGACACCACCTTGATCTCCATCCCCGCGAAGGGCTGGGCGGCGTCGATGAACCATTGCATCTCGGCCTCTTGCGCGGCGCGGTCGAGGCTGGACATGTCGCCGATCTCGGCGTCGAGGAAGGCCTTCGCCTCCTCCATCCCCGCCTGCGCGCCGGTCGCCATCAGCACCAGCGCCATGGCGGTCGTCAGTTGCAGTTTCATGTCGTCTTCCTCCCCAGGAAGGGCCTTGGTGGCCCGGCTTTCACACCCAGCGGAACACCGCCGCGGCGTAGATCAGTGACGCGAGTAATCCTCCCCAGGCGGGCGCTCCTCCAAGGCCCAGCCAGGCGAGGTTGATGAAGGCCGAGCCGAGCAGGCTGATGAACAGCCGGTCGCCCCGGGTGGTCCAGATGCCGAAGGCGCCGCGGCGGGGCGTCTCGGGGAAGCGGATGGCAGCCCAGGTGAAGGCCAGCAGCAAGGCCGCGATCACCCAGAAGAAGAGGGCGGTCGGGAGGGTCCAGGCCATCCAGCCGCCGGGATTGAGGCTGCCGGTCCATTCCCGCGCGCCGTCATCGACGGGGACGAGGCTGACGAGCCAGCCGAGCAGCCCCAGCATCAGAAGGGCTGCGGCGGCAAAGCCCACGGTGGCCGAGCGGCGCTGCATCACACCCTCCCCAGAGCAAAACCCTTGGCGATGTAGTTCCGCACGAACCAGATCACCAAGGCGCCGGGCAGGATCGTCAGCACCCCCGCTGCGGCCAGCACGCCCCAGTCGAGGCCTGAGGCGCTGACCGTGCGGGTCATCGTCGCCGCGATGGGCTTGGCGTTGACGCTGGTCAGGGTGCGCGACAGCAGCAGTTCGACCCATGAGAACATGAAGCAGAAGAAGGCCGCGACGCCGATTCCGCTGGCGATCAGGGGCATGAAGATGCGGGTGAAGAAGCGCGGGAAGGAGTAGCCGTCGATATAGGCGGTCTCGTCGATCTCGCGCGGGACGCCGGACATGAAGCCTTCGAGGATCCAGACCGCCAGCGGCACGTTGAACAGGCAATGCGCCAGAGCCACGGCGATGTGGGTGTCGAACAGGCCCACCGCCGAATAAAGCTGGAAGAAGGGCAGGGCGAAGACCGCGGGCGGTGCCATGCGGTTCGTCAGCAGCCAGAAGAACAGGTGCTTGTCGCCGAGGAAGCGATAGCGGCTGAAGGCGTAGGCGGCGGGCAGCGCCACGGCCAAGGACAGCGCCGTGTTCATCACCACATAGATCAGGCTGTTGACGTAGCCCATGTACCAGCTCGGGTCCGTCAGGATCACGCGGAAGTTCCGCAGCGTGGGATTCTGCGGCCAGAGGCTGAAGGTGCCGGTGATCTCGGCATTTGTCTTCAGGCTCATGTTCACCAGCCAGTAGATCGGCACCAGCAGGAACAGAAGGTAAAGGGTCATCACGACCGCCGACCCGAGCGAGGCGCGGCGGGACGTCATGGCAGGTCCCTCTGCGCGGTCATGACGGTGTAGAACACCCATGAGATCAGCAGGATCACGAGGAAGTAGATCAGGCTGAAGGCCGCCGCGGGCCCGAGGTCGAACTGCCCGATCGCCATCTTCACGAGGTCGATGGACAGGAAGGTGGTGGCGTTCCCGGGACCGCCGCCAGTGACGACGAAAGGCTCGGTATAGATCATGAAGCTGTCCATGAAGCGCAGCAGGACCGCGATCAGCAGCACGCCGCTCATCTTCGGCAGCTCGATGAAGCGGAAGACGCCCCAGCGGCTCGCCTGGTCGATGCGGGCGGCCTGGTAATAGGCGTCGGGGATGGACTGCAGGCCTGCGTAGCAGAGGAGCGCGACCAGCGACGTCCAGTGCCACACGTCCATGACGATGATCGTGGCCCAGGCGTCCAAGGGGTCGTTGACGTAGTTGTAGTCGATCCCCAGCGCCGCCAGCGTGTGCCCCAGCAGCCCGATGTCCACGCGCCCGAAGACCTGCCAGATCGTGCCCACCACGTTCCACGGGATCAGAAGCGGCAGCGCCATCAGCACCAGCACGAGGCTGGCCCAGAAGCCGCGCTTGGGCATGTTCAGCGCGATGAAGATGCCTAAGGGAATCTCGATCGCCAGGATGATGGCCGAGAACAGAAGCTGGCGGCCGAGGGCGGCGTGGATGCGGTCGCTTTCCAGCACCTCCTGGAACCAGCCGAGGCCGTTCCAGAAGAACTGGTTGTTCCCGAAGGTATCCTGCACCGAGTAGTTCACCACCGTCATCAGCGGGATCACGGCGGAAAAGGCGACCAGCACCAGCACGGGCAGGACCAGCAGCCAGGCGCGATTGTTGACGGGCTTGTCCATCACGCGGCCCTTTCCAGCGGCTCGATGCGCCAGTCGTCGACAAAGACGCCGATCCGCGCCGGGTCCAGCGCCACGCGGTCGAAACCGGCGGGGATCGGCTCATCCTCGGGAACGACGAGGTTGAAGGGCGCGCCCGCGACCTCGCCACGCAGGATGCGGTGGTGGCCCACGTCCTCGACCCGGACCAAGCGGAAGGGCAGGCCCTCGGTGGCGGGACGCACGGCGTCGGGGCGGATGCCGATCTGCACCCGGCCCTTCCACGGGGCATAGGCGCGGTCCAGTTGGAGAGTGGTCCCCGCGACGCGGGCGGACGTGCCCCGGACCTCTGCGTCCAGCAGGTTCATGCCGGGCGAGCCGATGAAGTAGCCGACGAAGGTATGCGCCGGGGCGTCGAACAGTGAATGCGGGGTGCCCGCCTGCACGACACGGCCCTCGGACATGACGACGACCTCGTCGGCGAAGGTCAGCGCCTCGGTCTGGTCATGGGTGACATAGATCATCGTGTGGCCGAACTCTCGGTGCAGGGCCTTGAGCTGTGTGCGAAGCTCCCACTTCATCTGCGGGTCGATCACGGTCAGCGGCTCGTCGAAGAGGATCGCGTTCACGTCCTGCCGGACCATGCCGCGGCCGAGGCTGATCTTCTGCTTGGCATCCGCCGTCAGGCCGCGGGCGCGGCGGTCCAGCGTGTCGCTCATCCCGATCATGCGGGCGACGGCCTCCACCCGTGCGGCGATCTGGGCGGCGGGAAGGCCTCGGTTCTTCAGCGGGAAGGCGAGGTTCTGGCGCACGGTCATGGTGTCGTAGACGACCGGGAACTGGAACACCTGCGCGATGTTGCGCCCCGCCGTGGGCAGGTCCGTCACGTCGCGGTCCCCGAACAGGACGCGTCCGCGCGAGGGCCGCAGCAGCCCCGAGATGATGTTCAGCAGCGTGGTCTTGCCGCAGCCGGACGATCCCAACAGCGCATAGGCGCCGCCGTCTCGCCAGGTCAGCGACATGGGCTTCAGCGCCCAGTCCGCATCGCCCTTCGGCGCCGGGCTGTAGCTGTGGGCCAGGTTGTCCAGGGTGATCCGCGCCATTCACGCCGCCCGCGCATAGGGGGCGGCGCAGGCAAGCCGGCCGCCTTCGTCGAACAGATAGACATGAGCCGGGTCCAGCCAGACGGTCAGCGGCGCGCCGGTCGGCAGCCTGCGGACACCCGGTACGAGGCCGACCCAGCGGTCCTCGCCATGCAGCAGGTGCAGGTAGGTTTCGGCCCCAGTGATCTCGGTCGCGTCCAGCCGGGCGGACAGGGGCACGGCACGGGGAGACTGCTCCAGCGTCAGGTGGGGCGCGCGGAAGCCTGCGGCATAGCGGCCGTCGGGGACATCGACGGGCCAGCGGGCGCCGTCCAGCAGGGCCTCGCCGCCCCGCACCTCGATGCGCTTGAAGTTCATCGGCGGGTCGCTGAACACCCGCGCGGTCACGGCGTCCTGTGGGGCGCGATAGACCTGCGGGGTCGGGCCGAACTGCGTTACCCGGCCTTCCCACAAAGTCGCGGTATGGCCGCCCAGAAGCAGCGCCTCTTCGGGCTCGGTCGTGGCATAGACGAAGATCGCGCCCGAGGCCTCGAAGATGCGGGGGATTTCGGCGCGCAGTTCCTCGCGCAGCTTGTAGTCGAGGTTCGCCAGCGGCTCGTCCAGCAGCACCAGCCCCGCGCCCTTGACCAGTGCGCGGGCCAGCGCCGTGCGCTGCTGCTGGCCGCCTGACAGCTCCAGCGGGCGGCGGTCCAGCATCGGGGTCAGGCGCATCATCTCGGCCGTCTGGCGCACGCGGGCGTCGATCTCGGCCCGCGCCACCCGCTGCAGCCGCAGGGGCGAGGCGATGTTGTCGTAGACCGTCATCGAGGGATAGTTGATGAACTGCTGATAGACCATCGCCACGCCCCGGTCCTGCACCCGCTGCCCGGTCACGTCCCGGCCCTGCCAGAAGATCCGCCCGGCGCTGGGCTGGTCCAAGCCCGCCATCAGCCGCATCAGCGTGGTCTTTCCCGACAGCGTCGGCCCCAGCAGGACGTTCATGCTGCCGGGAGCCAGCGTCAGGTCGGTGGGGTGAATCCAGACCTGCCCCCCGACCTCCTTGGCGACGCCCCGAAGCTCCAGCGTCATGCGGCGGCCCTTTCGCTGGCGATGTAGTCCTCGACGGCCGCCGCCTGCTCGGGCGTCAGCCGCAGGCCCAGCTTGGACCGCCGCCACAAAACGCTTTCGGCATCGCGCGCCCATTCGCGCTCGATCATCCAGCGCAGCTCGGATTCGGTCAACGTCGCGCCGAAATCGCGTCCCAGGTCGGCAGCGGTCCTGGCGCCGCTAAGGACCGCTGCCGCCTCGGTCCCGTAGGCGCGCACCAGCCGGTTCGCCCAGCCGGGCGTCAGGAAGGGATGGTCGCGTCGCAAGGCGTCCGCCAGCGCCCCCGCGCCGTCCACGGGGAAGTCGCCGCCGGGCAGGGGGGCGCCCGCCGTCCAGGCACCGGTCGCGCCGGGCAGGTGCGACGACAGCTTTGCCAGCGCGGCCTCGGCCAGCCGGCGATAGGTCGTGATCTTGCCGCCGAAGACATGCAGGCAGGCCGCCCCCTTGTCGTCCAGCGACAGCACGTAGTCGCGCGTCGCGGCCGTGGCCGAGGAGGCACCGTCGTCGTAAAGCGGCCGGACGCCCGAGAAGGTCCGCACCACGTCGGCGGACGTCACGGGTTGCTTGAAGTAGCCCGAGACGAAGCGGCAGAGGTAATCGACTTCCTCGGGCGTGCAGACGGCGTCGCCCGGCGGGCCCTTGTGGTCCATGTCGGTCGTGCCGATCAGGGTGAAGTCGTTCTCGTAGGGAATCGCGAAGACGATCCGCCCGTCCTGGCCTTGCAGGAAATAGGACTTGGGGTGGTCGAACAGCTTGCGCGTGACGATATGGCTGCCCCGCACAAGCCGCACGGACTCGGTCGAAGGCAGATGCGCCACGTCGCGGATGACCTGCCCCACCCAGGGGCCCGCCGCATTCACCAGCACCTTCGCGCGGAAGCTGCGACCGTCGGCAAGCCGGACGGTCCAGCCCTCGCCCTCGCGCCGCGCTTCGGTCACCTTTGCGCCGACCATGATGTCGGCCCCGCGCGCCGCCGCGTCGCGGGCGTTCAGGACCACAAGCCGGGCATCGTCCACCCAGGCGTCGGAATACTCATAAGCCCGTGTCAGCCGGTCCTGCAGTGGCGCGCCTTCGGGCGTGTTGCGCAGATCCAGGGAACTGGTGCCCGGCAGGATCTCCCGCGCGCCGAGGTGGTCGTACAGGAACAGACCCGCGCGGATCACGAGGTTGGGCCGGTGCCCCCGTGCCCAGGGCATCGCGACCGACAGCAGCCGTGACACCGGCGTCTTGCCCGCAAAGCGCATCTTCGGGTCCAGCGGCAGGACGAAGCGCATGGGCCAGGAGATATGCGGCATGGCGCGCAGCAGCACCTCGCGTTCGCGCAGGGACTCGCGCACCAGGCGCAATTCAAGGAATTCCAGATAGCGCAGGCCGCCGTGGAACAGCTTGGTCGAGGCGCTGCTGGTCGCTCCCGCAAGGTCGCCCTGTTCCGCCAGCCGGACCGAAAGCCCCCGCCCCGCGGCATCCCGGGCGATCCCCGTGCCGTTGATCCCGCCACCGATGACGAACAGATCCGTTTCTGCCGACATGGTTGTTCCTCTCTCGCAAGGGCAAGTCGAACATCCGCGCGTATGTTCTGTCAACGTGGATGTTCGTTTGCGCGCAATTTCTTTCGCTTGACAGATAGCCGCTGCGCGTTCTTCTGGAAACATGAACATCAGGCAGATGCAGATTCTTGAACTCGTGCGCGCCTCGGGCCGCGCCAGCGTCGAGGAACTGTCGGCCGGGCTGGGGGTCACGCCCCAGACGATCCGCCGCGACTTGGGCGAGCTGGCCGAGCAGGGCGTGCTGGACCGCGTCCACGGCGGCGCGATCCTGCGCAGCGGCGCCAGCAACATCGCCTATGAGGAACGCCGGCGCATGAACGAGGAGGCCAAGGCCGCCATCGGCCGCGCCTGCGCCGCGCAGATCCCCGACAACAGCTCGGTGATCCTGAACATCGGCACCACGACCGAGGCCGTGGCCCGCGCCCTGCTGCGCCACCGCAACCTGACGGTCGTGACCAACAACATGAACGTGGCCAACATCCTTGCCGCCAACGACAGCTGCGAGGTGCTGGTGGCGGGCGGACTGCTGCGCCGCACGGATGGCGGCCTTGTGGGCGATCTGACCAGCGAGTTCATGGCGAACTTCAAGACCGATTTCGCCATCATCGGCTGCTCGGCGCTGGACGAGGACGGCGACATCCTCGACTTCGATCTGGCCGAGGTGCGGGTGAGCCGCGCGATCCTACGGCAGGCGCGCGAACGCTGGCTGGTGACGGATTCGGCGAAGCTGGCGCAGAAGGCCCCGATCCGGGTTGTGTCGCTGCGGGAACTGGATGCCGTCTTCATCGACCGCCCGCTGCCGCAAGGGCTAGGCAGGGTCTGCGAGGAGGGCGGCACCCGCGTTGTCGTGGCGTCAGAGGGCGCCTGACCCCCCCTTGCCTGTCCCACCAGCCAGTCAGGATGCGGCAATGGCGAGGTCGTCACGCGACAGGGCCCCGCTCGGTTACCATGACCACACTGATCCCGTGCGCAGCCAATTTCCACATGATTTTTATCATCAGTCTTGTCCAGAGATAGTACTGGCTCGCCGCTCCAGCGAAATATATCAACTCAGGGTTGATTAACTTCATGCAGGTTGAGCTGAAATGGCGCCGCGAGTTTTCGATTACACGAACAGTTTCGACACGGGCCTTGGTGAGGCCACGGACGCGACAACCGGAGGGCTCGTCGGCCTGACGGACTCGCCCGCTTCCGGAGATGCGGACAACGAGTATGTTTTCTTCTCGGAAAATGGGGACAGCGCGCGGCTGGAGCTTAACGCCGATATCGGCGAAGGCGAACGCATCACCGCATTCAATGTCACGATGCAGCTGGACATCAACCGGAGTGACTACAACGGTTACGGCAACTTTCAACCCGACGGCGTGTCGTTCAACCTGACGGACCAGACGGCGGTCTCGGACCCCGGCTTCTACCAACAGGGTGCGCCGGTCGGCCTGTCGGTGCGGGTGGTGCCCTATCAGTGGCCGGGTGATCCGGGCAACTATCTGCAGATCCTGTGGAACGGTGCGCCGCTTGCAACGGCCCCGCTGGGGACGGTCGGCGTGGAGCAGGAACCGCAGCCGTTCTCCATCAGCGTCGATCGCGACGGTAACGTGAACGCCTCCTGGGGTCCCGACATTTCGGTTGCTGCAACGATCCCCGACAACGAATGGGCCGAAGCCGACCAGACGAACTGGGACTTCGTCCTTGCCGGGCGCACGGGTGGAAACGGTGGTCAGGCGTATATCGATGATATCGACCTGAGCGCGGCGGTGGCCTGCTTCACCCGCGGCACGATCATCGAAACCGACAAGGGTCCGCGCGCCATCGAGACCCTGCGGGCGGGCGACCTGGTGTGGACGCTGGATGCCGGGCACCAGCCGATCCGCTGGATCGGTGAAACCCGGCTGGACGCGCAGGCCCTCACGCGCGCCCCGCAGCTGCGGCCGATCCGCATCGCGGCGGGCGCGCTGGGCAACGGAACCCCGACGCGGGATCTGCTGGTTTCGCCGCAGCACCGCATCCTTCTGAAGTCGAAGATCGCGCTGCGGATGTTCGGGGCGGCCGAGGTGCTGGTCGCGGCGAAGCAGTTGCTGTCCATCGACGGAATCGAGCAGGTCGAGGCGGAGGCGGTCGATTACGTGCATTTCCTGTGCGGTTCGCACCAGGTCGTGCTGTCGAACGGCGCGCTGACCGAGTCGATGTATGCCGGGGCGCAGGCGCTCGCCGCAGTTTCACCCGCCGCACGTGACGAGATCCTGACGCTGTTTCCCGACATCTGCGGCGGGCTGGAGGTGATGGAGCCCGCCCGCGTGCTGGTGCCGGGCAGCCGGGCAAGACGTCTTGCGCAGCGCCATTCCGAAAGCCGCCAGGTGCTTGTCGCGGGCTGAAGCTCCGTCCTGCAGGCCGGACGGCGGCTCTGCAAGGCGGACCAGCCGCTGGTCCGATCCGGCCGCGCAAGGCAGCGCGCAGGGCTGGTTCTGACCCAGTTCCCTTCATGGAAAGGCAGGCCGTGCGGCCCTGCCTTTCCAAGCCTTCCGCAAGAATGTTCCTGCGTGAAGAAACCTGCGACAGGCAACCGATCCGTTGAGCGCGCAGAGGCGCGCCGATGTGCCTGGCGTCTCGGACAAGGTCATGGCTACGACGGCTTCCCCGATGACCGCAGCCGGATGTCGGACTCCTCCAACTCTCAGATGGCTTCGGCGGCAAGTTCGCGGCAGCCGGTTTCAAGAAGGCCCGTGACATGCGGGGCAAAGCTGTTCCACACGTCCAGCCTGAACAGGGCAGGCTCGTCGCGCCACAGGATCACGGTGACATTGTCGAAGGCGGTGCGGCGGCCCTGGCCCACCGGGATCGCCTCGATGTCGCGGGCGCAGCCGATGGTCAGCAGCTCGGCCGCACGGGGGCCGTCCACCACCAGTGTGACCTCGCGCCCCGAAACATCGACGAGGCTGTGGGGATGGCGTGCCATCAGCGCGGCGCAGGAGGCCTGCACAACGCCGACCTGATCGGGGGGCAGGTGCAGCATCCATTCGTCTGGGCCGAGGCACAGGACCTCCAGCCCCGCCGCCGCGGCGCGCTGGCCGATGGTGGCAGGCAGCGCGAGCCCCAGCACCGCGTTCAGCGCCGCAAGGTCGCCGCGTGCCCGCAGGACAAGCCGCCCGACCGGCGCAGCAAGGCTGACCCGCGCCACCGCGCCCTGCGCGAGGGGGGCTGCCGTGAATGAGGAAACGAGCTTGTTCATCTGGCTTATGCCTCGATCTTCAGGCGGGTGTTCTCGGGGTCCACGAAGACCGTGCCGGTGATCGTGGCGGCAATGGTGCGGTCGGGCATGGGGATGTGGACCGTCTGGCCCATGCGGTCCTGCCCGCCCTCGACCAGCGCCAGCGCGACGGGACGGCCTACCGCCTCGGAGTGGTAGGAGGAGGTGACATGCCCCACCATGGTCATGGGCACTGGCTGCTTGGGGTCGAAGACGATCTGCGCCCCTTCCTCCAGCCGCGAGCCGTCGTCGGTCAGAAGGCCCACGAGATGCCTGCGGTTCTTCGCCACCAGGTCAGGGCGCGCGAGGCCCCGCTTCCCGACGAAGTCCGGCTTGGACTTGCCGACCGCCCAGCCCATCCCGGCGTCATAGGGCGTGACCGTCCCATCGGTGTCCTGGCCGACGATGATATAGCCCTTTTCAGCGCGCAAAACGTGCATCGCTTCAGTGCCGTAGGCGGTGATGCCGTAGCGCTGGCCTTCCTGCCACAGACGTTCCCAGAGCTGCATCGCCATGGGCGAGGGCACGTTGACCTCGAAGCCGATCTCGCCGGTGAAGCTGACGCGGAACAGCCGCGCGGGCAGGCCCGCGACCGTGCATTCGGCGCAGGACATGTGCGGGAAGGCTTCTTCCGTCAGTTCCACACCCTCGACCAGCGGGGCCAGCAGCTTCGCGGCGTTGGGGCCGTTCAGCGCGACGGTGGACCACTGCTCGGTGGTCGAGGTGAGCCAGACGTTCAGGTCCGGCCATTCGGTCTGGAGGTAGTCCTCCATCATGTTCAGCACCCGCGCGGCGCCGCCCGTGGTGGTGGTCACGTGGAAGCGGTCGGCGGCGAGCCGCCCGATCACCCCGTCGTCGCGGATGAAGCCATCGTCGCCCAGCAGCAGGCCATAGCGGCAGCGCCCGATCCCCAGCTTGGCCCAGGGGTTGGTGTACATCCGTTCCATGAAGGTGACGGCGTCCGGGCCCACGACCTCGATCTTGCCCAGCGTCGAGGCGTCGAAGATGCCGAGGCTGCCGCGGACGGCGGCGCATTCGCGGCGGACGGCGGCCTCCATGTCCTCGCCCGAACGCGGGAAATACCAGGCGCGGCGCCACTGGCCGACCGGCTCAAAGGCCGCGCCCTGTGCCTCGGCCCAAGCGTCGATGGGGGTCTTGCGGGTCAGCTCGAAATGGTTGCCGCGGTGATAGTTGGCCAGCGCGCCAAAGGTGGTCGGCGTATAGGGCGGGCGGAAGGTCGTCAGCCCGACTTGGGGCTGGCGGCGGCCCAAGGCGTCGGCGGCGATGTTCAGGCCGTTGATGTTCGACAGCTTCCCCTGATCCGTCGCCATGCCGTTGGTGGTGTAGCGCTTGACGTGCTCGATGGAATGCATCCCCTCGCGCACGGCCAGCCGCAGGTCCTTCGCGGTCACGTCGTTCTGGTAATCGACGAAGGCCTTGGCGCGGCCGGCGTTCAGGTCGGTCGGCAGTTCGATCTGGGTGACGCCGGTGCCGGTGCGGTCCTCCTCGACGCGAGGGGTCTGCGCTTTGCTGTGCCGGCCCAGCGCCGCCGCGACCTCGCGGCCGCGCGCCGCGCCATCCTCAAGCGCCGCCTGCACGCCCCAGAGGCCCCGGCCCGCGCCCGCGATCACGCAGTCCTCGCGCGTCTCGGCGGGCAGGAAGGTGGTCTGCGCCTCGTCCCAGGCGAGCTTGCCCTGCGTATGCGAGAAGAGATGCAGCGAGGGCGACCAGCCGCCCGACATCAGCACTGCATCGCAGGGGATGGTGACGGGGGCGCCGACCTGCCCACCCTGCACGGGGTTCACCCGCAGCGACTTGACCCGCAGCCGGCCTGCCGTCGCCGTGACCGTATGGCCCAGCTTCACCGGGATGCCCAGCGCGCGGGCCTCATGCAGCAGATCCTCACGGACCGAGGCCCTCGTGTCCACGATGGCCTGCACCCGCGCGCCCGCACCCTGCAGGTCGAAGGCGGCATACCAGGCGCTGTCGTGACTGGTCAGCACAACCGGACGGTCGCCGACGCGGACGCCATAGCGGTTGAGATAGGTCTGCGCGGCCCCGGCCAGCATCACGCCGGGCCGGTCGTTGCCGTTGAAGACAAGCGGCTTCTCGATCGCCCCCTGCGCCAGCACGACCCACCGGGCGCGCACCCGCAACAGGCGTTCGCGCGGGGTGTCGGCGGGCAGGCTGGGCAGGTGGTCGGTCAGCTTCTCGACAAGGCCGACCATGTTCTGGTGGTAATAGCCGATGGCCGTGGTTCGGGTCATGATCCGCACGCCCAAGCCCTTCAGCGCCGCGAGTTCATCCCCCAGCCAGTCCCAGGCGGCGCGGCCGTCGATGCGGACCTGCGGCTCGGACAGCAGCGTGCCTCCGGCCTCGGCGTTCTCGTCCACCAGCACGACGCGCAGGCCCTCGACGGCCGCCGCACGGGCAGCGGCGAGACCGGCTGGACCACCGCCGACAATCAGCACGTCGCAATGCAGGTGGCGCGAGGCGTAGCTGTCCGGGTCCTCCTCGGTCGGGGACACGCCCAGGCCCGCGGCGCGGCGGATGAAGGGCTCATAGACCTTGTCCCAGAAGCCGCGCGGCCACATGAAGGTCTTGTAGTAGAACCCGGCCGAGAACAGCATGTAGGCCGCGTCGTTCACCGCGCCCAGGTCGAACCGGAGGCTCGGGAACTTGTTCTGCGAGGTGACCTCCAGACCCTCCCAGATTTCCTGAACGGTGGCGCGGGTGTTCGGCTCGAACCGGCCCGGACCGCGGCGGGTGCCGACCAAGGCGTTCGGTTCCTCGGACCCGGCGCTGACGGGTCCGCGCGGGCGGTGATACTTGAAGGACCGGCCCATCAGGTGGACGCCGCTGGCCAGCAACGCGGATGCGACCGTGTCGCCCGCCAGGCCCTGGTAACGGCGGCCGTCGAAGGTGAACGAGACGGGGCGCGAGGCATCCACCCGGCCGCGGCCGGGAACGCGACAGGATTTCATGTGCGGTCCCCCAGCAACGCGGAAAGCTCGGGGCGCGGGGCGCCCGCCTTGTAGGTCGTCAGGAAGCGGTCGCTGACCGTATCCCGCACTGCGTTGAAGAAGCGCCCGCAGCCATGCAGGTGCCGCCAGCGTTCGTAATGCGGCCCCTTGGGGTTGGAACGGATGAACAGGAAGTTCTCCCATTCTTCGTCGGTCTGCGAGGAGGGGTCGGCGGCGCGGACGACATGGGCCTGACCGGCATAGGTGAACTCGACCTCGGGCAGGGTCTCGTCGCAATAGGGGCAGTGGATCAGCAGCATGGGCGGCTCTCTCAGTGGGCCACGGCGGCGGCGGCGGCCTCGTCGATCAGCCGGCCGGTGCGGAAGCGTTCGATGGTGAAGGGCGCGTTGATGCGGTGCGGCTCGTCCTTGGCGATGGTCCAGGCGAAGACATGGGCCGAGCCGGGCGTGGCCTTGAAGCCGCCGGTGCCCCAGCCGCAGTTCACATAAAGTCCCGGAACCGGGGTCTTGGCGATGATGGGCGAGCGGTCGGGCGTCACGTCCACGATGCCGCCCCATTTCCGCAGCATGCGCATTCGGTTGAAGATCGGGAAGATCTCGGTAATGGCGGCGATGGTGTGCTCGATCAGCGGCAGCCCGCCGCGCTGCGAATAGGAGGTGTACTGGTCGGTGCCCGAGCCGATCACCAGCTCGCCCTTGTCGGACTGGCTGATATAGGCATGGACCGCGTTCGACATGACCACGCAGGGGAAGATCGGCTTCACCGGCTCGGAAACCAGCGCCTGCAGCGGGAAGCTTTCCAGCGGCAGCCGCACGCCCGCCGTTTCCATCACCACCGAGGTGTGGCCGGCAGCCGACACGGCGACCTTCCTGGCGCGGATGAAACCCTTGGCCGTCTCGACCCCGATCACGCGGCCGTCGGGGCCGCGCCGGATCGCCGTCACCGGGCAGTTCTGGATGATGTCCACCCCCCGCGCCGCCGCTGCCCGCGCATAGCCCCAGGCCACCGCGTCATGCCGGGCAGTCCCTGCGCGTTCCTGCAGCGCGCCGCCCACTACTGGATAGCGGGCATTGCGCGAGATGTTCAGCGGCGGGCAGTATTCCTTGCATTCCTCGGCCGTCAGCCAGCGGTTGTCGACGCCGTTCAGCCGGTTCGAATGGATGTGGCGCTTGAAGCTTTGGACGTCATGGACCGTGTGCGCCAGCATCAGCACGCCGCGCTTGGAATACATGACGTTGTAGTTCAGCTCCTGGCTGAGGTTTTCCCACAAATCGACCGAATGGTTGTAAAGCCGGGCGCTTTCGTCATAAAGATAGTTCGAGCGGATGATCGTCGTGTTCCGCCCCGTGTTGCCGCCGCCCAGCCAGCCCTTGTCGATCACCGCGACATTGGTGATGCCGTGCTGCTTGGCGAGGTAATAGGCCGCCCCCAGACCGTGCCCGCCGGCGCCGACGATCACCACGTCGTATTCGGCCTTGGGCTGGGCCTCGGGCCATTGCTCGGGCCAGTTCTTGTGGCCGGTCAGGCTGTGTTTCAGAAGAGATAAAGCGTTGAAGCGCGCCATGGTCTCACCGGCTCGGAAGGACTGGCCGCAAAGCTACTTTGCAGGCCCCCCGCGCGGCGGTAGATTCGCGCCATCCCGCTTGAAGGATCGCGCCATGGCCCAGCCCCTGTCCCCGCCGCGCAAGCGCCTGAGGGTCGGCTTCATCCTGGCCGACCGCTTCACCCTGTCCGCCTTCGCCAATTTCGTGGACGTGCTGCGGCTTGCGGCGGACGAGGCCGACAAGTCGCGCCCGATCCTCTGCGACTGGGCGGTGCTGTCGGACGACATGGCGCCGATACGGTCGAGCTGCGGTGTGCGCGTCCAGCCCGACACCCGCCTGCGCCATGCAGGGCGGTTCGATTATCTCGTCGTTGTCGGTGGCCTGATCGGAGACGACGTGGCGCTGAGTGACGGGATGATGGACTATCTCCGGTCGGCGGCGGCATCGGGCACGGCGCTGGTGGGCCTGTGCACGGGCGTCTTCATCCTGCAGCAGGCGGGATTGCTGAAGGGCTATCGTGCCTGCGTCAGCTGGTTCCACCACCAAGACTTCATCGACCGCTTCGAGGACGAGACGCCGGTGGCCGACCAGATCTTCGTCGTGGACCGCGACCGCCTGACCTGCTCGGGCGGGCAGGGGGCGGCGCATCTGGCCGCCCATCTGGTCCAGCGCCACATCGGCAGGTCGGCGGCCACGAAAAGCCTCAACATCATGATGATCGAGGAGGCGCTGAGCGGCGAGCGTCCCCAGCCCGCTCAGCTTCCGGTCCAGCGCGCCACCGACCCGCTGGTCAAGCGCGCGGTGCTGAAGATGCAGCAGAACATCGAGGCCCCGAAGCCCATCGAGGACCTCGCCCGCGAGCTTGGCGTCGGGCGCCGCACGCTGGAACGGCACTTCCTGTCCGACCTGCGGCAGTCGCCCCTGAAGATCTACGCCGAACTGCGGATCGAGCGCGCCCTGCTGCGCCTGCGCAGCACAAGGGACTCCACGACCGAGATCGCACTCGCCTGCGGCTTCTGCGACGCCCCGCACCTGACCCGCGTGCTGAAGGCCGAGCGCGGCATCACCCCCGCGCAGTATCGCAGGAACTTCCCGATGGAAGCGGCAGCCCAAGCAACCGGACGGGTTTGCTGAACCATCTCGAGCACGGCCTGCTCGACCCTGTTCGTGCGGTGCGTCCAGCCCTGTCCGATGGTTTCCCAGTTGTTCAGCTTGCGGTGATATTCCAGCCGATCCTGCGCGAACCTGCGGATAACTGTCGCGGGTCCATGCTGCTCGTCGCGCTTATGGTGACCGGGCCCACCGAGCCGCCTCACTTTGAAGCCGTGCTTCATTTGCGGAATGCCGGTGCCCTATATCTTCTCGGCGGCAGTGGCTGGAACGCCGAGTTGTTACTCACCTGGACTCCGAACGGCTCGATCCGCCGTGTACTGCAGCAAGGGCGAAGGCAATACCGACCACGTACGAACATGCGCGCTGTTCGAAAATCAAGACTGGCGCACAACTTGCTATGCGCAGCCCGGACTCAGCGTGTCTACAAGGGACAAGGGGATCGGTCAGCGGACACTCCGTCCGCTATTCATGGGTCGCCGCTGCCGTTCACCGCAGGCGCAAGGCAACTGCGAAAGAGCTTATCGCTTTGGCCTGACGAGTGGAAAACCGCTCGCGTGGTGCGGTTCAGCAGCCGGATGCCCGGTTCCGCCTTGAGGCGCGAGGCCAGCTTCGATGCTGGCCTGAGCTGGTGCCGAGCATCTGCGCGCCGCCGGTGAAGCTGCACGCCTCTGTCACTGCAAGAAACATCCGGTCGCAGCCCGGTCGGTTCATGTTTCCTCGACCCGCTGCCAGAACCCCCTGCCCCATCATTGCCGGATTCAGCAAAAGGGGAAAACCCCGGCCGTTCTGGCCCCCTTGCGATCCTGCGCTGCCGTGCGCCCCGGGCCGGGGCTATGTGTCTGCTGCTTCCTTCCGCAGCTCTGCCAGGTGCCGACGGTCGTCCATCGTGGACAGCAGGACCGCGATCACGATGCCCGCGCCTGCGCCCAGAAGAGTGTCCAGGACACGCTCGGGGGCCATCGCAGGGCCGGCCGCCTGGGGCGCGGCCAGATGGGTCATCAGCAGCGCCATGGGCGTGACGAGGATCTGGCCGAAGGCATAGTTGATGCCGATCACCATCTCGGTGGCAACCTGAAGCAGGATCAGGGCCGCGATCAGGGTCCAGACGGAAGGATCCTGCACCAGCAGCACCCAGGCCAGCAGCGCGCCGACAACCGTTCCCGCCATACGCTGCAGTGCGCGGTTCATGGTGATGTGCAGATGCGCCCCCTGCATCACCGCCAGGGCACCCATCGCTGCCCAGGCCGGATGATCGGCCCCGAGGACATGGCTGAGGAAGACGGCGATCCCCGCGCCGACGCTGCTGCGGGCGGCTGCGGCCAGGCGGTGGCTCAGGGGACGGACCGGCTCGGCAGGAAGGGGGCGGTCCGGTGCCGGATGATGGCGGAAGGCCTCGGTCACGGCGCAGACCAGCAGGGCCAGGGCCGCGACGATGGCCGTCGCCAGGACCCGCTCGACCACCTCCGGGCCCGTCAGTCCTCCGGCGGACATCGAGGCGCCGGCGGCGAAGACGAAGATCAGCGGACCCGGCGCGCCGAACCCGCCCGTGACCGCCACGAACAGGAAAACCCCGCAGGAGACCGCCAGCAGCAGCAGTTGCAGGGCGACAGGGGCGCCCATCCAGGCCGCGCCCGACATGACCAGCACCGCAAGCACCTGCCAGATGCCGCACAGAAGCACGATCCGGTTCCGCCTGCGGGCAGGCGCAAAGCGCCCGAACAGCGCCACCAGCGCCCCCAGCGAGGCAAAGCCGATCAGATGCGACCAGGGCGAGAGATGGAACAGCGGCAGGGCGATCGCCGAGGTGATCGCGGCCTGCAGTCCTGCCAGCGCCGAGTTGCGCAGCGAGGGCTGCCGCGCCAGCGCCGCGCTGTCCCGCAGCTGGTCAGGATGCAGAAGTTGGCGCGCGGCATCGCGGCGCCTAGCCCGAGCCGTGTCCAACCTGCTGCCCAATCGGTCAGACCTCATCGGACGTCCCCGCCTTGTCCTCCGCGGCAAGGGCAGTCATGCGGTGATCGATCCTGTCCAGGCAGTCCAGCATCCGAGCGATATCTTCGTCCGAAAGATCGCACAGGACTGCCTCTTCGGCGCGTGCCAACTCCTCGCGGATCAGGCCGACGCGGCGCTCGCCCTGGGGCGTGAGATGGATCAGGCGCGCCCGGCCGTCGCTTTCATCCCGGCGCCGCTCGATCAGCCCTTCGCGTTCCAGGATATCCAGAACGCGCACGAGGCTGGAGCCATCGACGCCGACAAGGCCGGCCAGTTCTTTCTGGGTGATGCCGCCCCCGGTTTCGTTGAGATGGACAAGCGGAACCCAGGTGGCATCCGTCAGTCCCGCGGCGGACAATTCGGCCTCCATCGTGCGGCGCCAGCGCCTTCCGAGCAGGGAGAAGCGGAAACCGAAGCGCGAGCGGGGAGAGGATGCAGGATGTGTCATCGGAAGCATGTAGGCACAGATGATTTGCATTGCAATGCAAATCATTCAGTCATGTGAGCCATGGCTCAGGCTGTGTTCCTGCTGCCCGCAAGCGCCGCCGAACTGGTGCTGATGCAGCGGCAGCCAGCATCCGGCCAAGCTCTACGGGGCGCTGGCTGCCGCAGATCCGCCGCCCGATGGAGACGAAGTCTGAAACATGTCGCCAGGGTGCAGCGGCTGCCCGCCCATGCGGATGCTTGCCTCAACCAACCTTCAGCGTACGCTCCGCCTCCGCCACGACGCCCCTGGTATCAGACCAGACCATGCGCAGCGTACCGCCTTGGCGGGCCGCAAAGGTGAACTCGATATACGGGTTCTGCGAGATCGCGGTTTCCGGCAGCCATTCCATCAGCAGCGCGTCATCGAGCGTCGCGGTGAAGCCGGTCAGAAGGTCCTCCGGGATCGGCTCACCTTCGGCATCCAGCCGAAAGCCGCTTTCCATCACGTGAACCATCTGGGCGCGGACGCGGACGACCTCTCCGGGTGCCGGGGCCTCGTTGCTGATCCAGATACGGGGGGGACGGGCCATGACTGTCTCCTACAGGCCGCAGCCGCCGGCCGCGACGGTGATCTCCTGCCGTGCCATCAGCACACGGCCATCGTTCATGCGGGCATAGGCCCGGATCGGCATGGACCGGATCAGCCGCACCCGCACCGCGACATCGGCCGACCCGGTCGCAGCGGTGAAGCGGAAGCGGCAGGCCAAGGGCTTGGGGTTCAGATCGGCGATCAGGATGATCTCCTCGCACCACAAGGCGTCCGTGATCGGGCCAGTGACATGAACGCGGACCGGCACGGCGGCGGGGTTGTCGCCCAAGGCTGGCAGATCGAGCGCCAGGCCTTCGGCCAGCGGCTCGGCCCCGCCTGCAAATTCGGCGGCAAGGCGGTCCGCTTCGACCGAGTCGGGCTGCGGCATCGCCAGCGAGGACTGCGCCCGCGCAGGCGCGGGGCAAAGCCCCAGCGCAGCGATGCCGGCAAACGAGGCGCCCCCTGCCAGAAGGCGCCGCCGGTCGGGGTCAGACACGGACAAAGTCATCGAACATCCCGTTGATCCAGCCAAAGTCTTCTTCCATCAGGTCGGGCGTGCGGACGTCGATATCAATCTGCGTCTGGTGCACGAGGTTGTCAGCCCCGACCTCATAGGCGAACTCGACCGAGATGGCCTCGCGCGGGTCGCCGTTCACCAGCATGTAGCACAGGTTGTCGGGCAGCCGCCCCACGACCTCCTCGCCGCGCACGCGCTCGCCGATGTTTTTTGCCACAATCTTGCCGATGTAGTTCGCGACATGGGCGCTTTTCGGGTAATGCCCGAAATGGGGCGAGATCGGGCCCATGCTGTCGCCCACGATATAGACGCTGTCGTCCGCAATGGCGTGGAACAGGCGCGGGTTCATGTCGGCCCAGCCGGTGGATTTCCCTTCCGCATCGCGGCCGATCAGGTCGGCGTGGAAGACCATGTCGGATGCCTGGTGCGGCGGCATGAAGATGGCGTCGTCGAAGTCGAAGTCGCCCGCCTCGGTCATGATCCGCTTGTTCCAGGGATCGACCTCCTTCACCTTCGCATTCGGCACATGGGTGATGATGTCGGGGTAAAGCTCCTGGAACGCCGCGCGGTAGCCCGCGCCGATGGGGGCGACCTGAGGCTTGGGATCGAGGATCACGATCTTCGCCGGGATGTTGCTGGACTTGAAGTGCCAGGCCATCAGGCAGGCGCGTTCGTAGGGCGAGGGCGGGCAGCGGTGGGGCGGCGGGGGCAGGGTCATCACGATGGTGCCGCCCTTGAAGCTGCGGACCTTGTCCTTCAGCCCCAGCATCTGCCCCTGCGGGATATAGGCGGATGCGTAATGCGCGCGGGTGTGGTCGATCGCCGCCTGATCGTCGCCGAACCAGCTGTCCCAGGCATCGCGGATGCCGCCCGACAGGATCAGATAGTCGTAGTCCACCGCGCCTTTCGAGGTGCGGACGATCTTGCGGTCGCGCTCGATCCCCGTGACCTCGCATTGCACAAGGGTGTAGCCGTACCTGTTGGCGGGCCGCTGCATGTCATGGACAAGGAAGCCCGTGTCCACCACGTCGATCAGCCACTTGTTCGAGAAGGGCGCGGACCAGAAGAAAGGGTTGCGTTCGAGCAGGATCACCTCGGCCTCGGGCAGTTCGGCCTTGAGATAGCGGGCCGCGGTCAGTCCGCCCCAGCCGCCGCCACAGATGACGATGCGGGGGTTCTTTCCGCTGCGCGGCTTGAGGATGGTGTCGCCCGTCAGCGCGGCGGGTGCGGCAAGGGCGGGCGAGATGCCGGCCAGCGCGCCGCCCAGGGCAAGGCCGGGCACGGCCGTGAGAAGGGTGCGGCGGCGGATCTTCATGTCGTGGCTCCTGCGTGGATGGGTTGGGGAAAAAACGACAGCGCCACCAAGGCTCCTGCGGCAATGCCGGCAAGGGCGACGATGCTGCCCAGTGAAAGGGTTGAAACACCCGAAAGCCCCTGACCGATGGAACAGCCAAGGGCAAGGACGCCCCCGAAGCCCATCAGGACGCCGCCCGCGATGGCGCGCAGCATCTGGCGGGGCGAGCCGAAGCTTTCCGGATGGAAGCTGCGGGTCAGGATCGCCGTGGCAAAGGCACCGGCCAGCGTTCCGCCGACGACAGCCACGGCAAAGCCGAGGTTGCGGCCGGTCGAGAGCATCATCCAGAGCAGGCTTTCGCCCATCGGTCCGACAAAGCTGATCGAGGTCAGGGGCCGGGGGTCGAAAGGATCGTCGGCGGCAAAGGTGATCCACCAGCCGCCCGCAACGGTCAGTCCGATGACCGCCGCCATCACGGCCTCGCGCGGGCTGCGGCGCAGCAGGGGCAGGGCGAACCAGCCAAGCAGCAGGCCAGGAAGGGCAACCGAGAGCAGAAAGGGAAGAGCAATTCCCCCGTCGGCAAGAAGCTGCGGCAGCGACGAAACGGCAGGCGCCTGCCCCAGTTGCTGCACCATTGCGCGCAGGGGCGCCAGCACCCCGGTCAGGGTGGCCTGCGCCCCGAGGCCGAGGCACAGCAGCACCAGCAGGGACCGCAGGTTGCCCCCCGCCAGCAGCACCAGCGAGCGTGCCCCGCAGGCATTGGCAAGCCCCATGCCGATGCCGAAGATCACGCCCCCGGCCAGCATGGAGGGCCAGGGATTGCCTGCCCTCAGCGGCATCGCGGCACTCAGGTCCGTTCCGCCCGCAAGGTTCAGCGCCTGCGTCGCCAGCAGCGCCACCAGCATGGCCAGGCCGAAGGCCCGCAGCGCCGACAGGTCGCCGCCGGGCCGCAGACCCCTGAGGCCCCGCAGCAGGCAGAAGCCGCCAGCCCTTGCCGCCGCGCCGAAGATCACGCCAAGGACCAGGCCCGGCAGCACTGCATTCATGCCGTGCCCCAGATGTCGGCACAGATCGAGGCATACCAGCCCGCGCCATAATCGGCCTCGGCCTGCCGGAACCCGGGGCCCGCCTCAAGCGGGCTGACCCCGCCGGAACCCTCGACTTCAATCACCTTCTCGCCCTCGGCGCGATACACGCCCGCGACCGAGATGCCGTAGCCCGGGCCGATCAGGCTGTAGCAGGTGTTGGCAAAGCTCGCGGGCGGCGGTTGCTGCCCGGCCAGGTCGGCGGCGATGGCTGCCGCAGCGACCTTGGCCTGGGCATTGGCGCAGAAGCCCGACTTGGGCATCGGCGCGGCGATGGTGGCGTCGCCCAAGACATGAACCCCCGGAACCCGCGTAGATTCGAAGCGGTCCGCCCGCACCGGCGCCCAGCCCGTTTCATCGGTGACGCCCGCGCGGTCCGCGATCAGCCCGGCCCTTTGCGGCGGGATCACGTTCAGCACGTCGGCCTTGTGGCGGGTGCCGAAGGCGGTGATGGCCTCGCGGGCACCTGCGTCCACCTCGACCACCAGCCCGTCGTCGGACTGGCCGATCCATTCGATCATGTCGCCGTAAAGCGCCTGCCAGCCCTGCTGGAATAGCGCCTGCTTCGAGAACTTGTCCTGCGAGTCCAGGATGAGGACCTTGGACCGCGGCTTGCGGGTCCTGAGGTAATGCGCAACCATGCTGGCCCGCTCATAGGGGCCGGGCGGGCAACGGAAGGCGCCCTGCGGCACGACGATGGCAAAGGTGCCGCCATCCTCCATCGCCTCGAGCTGTCTGCGCAGAAGCTGCGTCTGAGGTCCTGCCTTCCAGGCATGGGGCGCAAGCTCCGCCGCCGCCTGGTCATAGCCCGCCAGTTCGCCCCAGCGGAAGTCGATGCCGGGCGACAGCACCAGCCGGTCCCAGTCCAGCCGCCTGCCGTCCGCCAGCGTGAGCGTGCGGGCCGAACCGTCCACGTCCTCGGCCAGGGCATGGACAACCTCGATCCCCGCCGCACGCAAGCCGTCGTAGCCATGCGTGATGCTGTCCCAGTCCCGCAAACCGCCCAGGTAGAGGTTCGAGAAGGGGCAGGTCACGAACCGCTCCTGCGGCTCGACCAGGGTGACCCGCAGGTCCGGGTTCAGCCGTCGCAGGTACCGCGCTGCCGTCGCCCCGCCGAAACCGCCGCCGACCACCACCACGCGGGCCGCCCCCTGCGCCCGCACGATCCCGAGCAGCGCCATCGTACCCATGCCCGCCCCCATCCCCAGAAGCAGGTCCCGCCGCGTCGTCATCTTCATTGCCCGATCTCCGCGAACCAGTGGGCGAGCGCCCGGATCTCGGCCTCGTCATAGCCCTTCATCAGCCGCGGCATGACCGTGGCACTCGGATCGGTGCCGTCCCGGAAAGCCAGCATCCGCCTGACGGCGTCTGCCTCGGGCAGCCCGGCGATCGAGGGAATGGACCCGGGCGACCGGCCGTCCGGCCCATGGCAATTCGCGCAGGGACCGGCGAGCACCTGCACGGCCGCAGGATTGAGGTCCTGCGCATGAGCGGCCCCCAGCCCGGCAGCAAGGGGGACCATGAAAAGAAGACGGATCATGCCTCGGCCTTCCGCTTGGTGATGGTCAGTTCGTCGAAGCCCGAGCGATCGCAGGGCGCGCGACCGAAGCCGAGATCGGTCAGGATCAGCGTCACGATCTCGGCTGTCGTATAAACCGCGGAACCCGGCAGCAGATGCCCGCCGAAGACCTTGCCCTCCCTGTCCGCGATCGAAATGTGAAGGTGCTGGTGGTTCGGGTCCATCGTGCCCGCCAAGGAAACGATCTCGAACGGCCCCTCGTAAAGCGTTCCGCTGTCCGCGTCGGCATGCCTGATATGCGCTGACCGGAGGCTGCCCGCGCAGGTCACAACGGCCATGGCTTTGGTGCCGGTTTCCTTCTGAAGGCGCCGGAGACCGGCGATCAGTTCGTCGCCGGGCAGCAGACGTACGGCCGCGAAGACGCCGTCAGAGCGCATGAACTGCGTGTCGCCAAATGATGATGAGGACCGGGAGGTCACGCGAACTCGTCCTGCAGATGACTGAACCAGGCAGCCCCGACGGGGCATGAAACATTCAAGGTGCATCCGCAGCCTTTGTCTGTTCTTGCCCCCCTCCGGCGGTTTGTCAATCGGACCGGGGCGGGCTGAGGCGGTGGCCAACGCAGCAATGGCTTTTTCGTCGATGGTCGCAGCCTGGCCGCGCCCCTGCTTGGGGAGCCCCGCCTTCCTCCAACAGAACCGCAACTTTGCCGAGCGGCTGAAGATCGCCCATGTTGCGCGGATGGTCACGGATCGTCGCCTGCCTTATGAGACAAAGATCGAAGAAGCGTTCAAAGGCGTGACGATAGCCGTCGCCAAGGGCGGCTTCAGAATCTTCGAGGCGTCAAATGAATGGCTGCTGTCGCCCTTCGGGCTGTTTGAGGGGCCGGAAATAATGGCGAAGATCCCGACCTCTCGCGTCGACAAGCTCCTGTCCTCCATGGGCTATGGCTCGCGCAAGGAAGTGGCGCGATTGGCCAGGGCGGGCGCCATCACTCTGGACGCTGCCGCCCTTCTGGACGTCACCGGACGCATCCCGGTCACGCCTGATCTGCCGACCCGCATGACGATCGACGGCGAGGCACTAGATCCCCTTCCCGGCATGGTCATCCTTCTGAACAAGCCTCTGGGCATGACCTGTTCGCACAAGGAAGACGGCGCGCTCGTCTATGACCTTTTGCCCGAGCGCTGGAAACGGCGGGATCCGGCGATCTCGACCATTGGCCGCCTGGACAAGCAGACGTCCGGTCTTCTGTTGCTGACCGACGATGGCGACCTGCTGCACCGTGTGATCAGCCCCAGGCGCTGCATCAGGAAAACCTATCGCGCCAGGCTGGCCCGCCCGCTCGATGGCAGCGAAGCCGAGCTGTTTGCCTCGGGCGATCTGATCCTGCAGGGCGAGGACAAGCCCCTTGCTCCTGCCGAACTGGACGTGATCTCGGATACCGAAGCCCTGCTCAGCATCACGGAGGGCCGGTACCATCAGGTGCGCCGCATGTTTGCCGCCAGCGGCAACCACGTCGAGGAACTGCACCGCGAACGCCTGGGCGGTCTGTCGCTGCCTGATGGCATGGCGCCCGGTCAGTGGAAGCTGCTGAACGAAGAAGAGATCGCCCTGATCTTTGACTAGGGTCAGGACCCATTGGTCTGCCTGCTGCTGGGTGCTTCAGGCTCCGCGAGGAGACTGATCG